>JAOAAW010000177.1 GCA_026418655.1 bacterium
AGATGTGTATAAGAGACAGGAGCAGGGGTTATTTTGTTTACCTGGGTATCAGTTGTTTGTGCAGAAAGTATTGTTGCAACAAGAAGTTGAAACGGAGTCTGGAATTGAAGAGCGGTTTTTGTTTCAGGATATTCTTTTTCCAGTATTTTTAGAAGTTTTTTTGAATTATCCATAGTTTCAGTTTAACAGATTTTCGCATTTTTTTCAATAAAAATTTAGTTGTGATAAACTTGAGATGATGAAATTATACATATGTTTTTCCATAATTTTTGCTATTTTCGTTACAGGCTGTACAAAAAAAGAAAAGGCAGTACAAAACATCATAACAATTGCTGCTGTTGGAGATGTTAACTTTGGTTCCAATTACCCATCAAGAAATGTTGGAGAAAAGAATAAAGATTTTTTTATCCACTGTAAGGAAATACTGCAAAAGGCAGATATATCATTTTGTAATCTTGAAACAGTTCTTTGTAGAAAAGGCGATCCTGCTAAAAGTCCAGATGGTAGAGTCGCTTTTGTTTTCAGGGCTCCAACAGAATACGCAAGTATTCTTGCTGATGCTGGCTTTGATGTTGTTTCCATAGCAAACAATCATATTCGGGATTTTGGAATTCATGGTGAAAATGAAACCAAAAAAGCACTCAGAGAAAATGGCATTCAATTTGTTTCAAGAAATGGAAATATAGCCAGTTTTATAATCAGA
Source organism: bacterium (assembly GCA_026418655.1). Taxonomy (GTDB): domain Bacteria; phylum Ratteibacteria; class UBA8468; order B48-G9; family DTJG01; genus DTJG01. The sequence continues at coordinate 704 of JAOAAW010000177.1, forward strand.
GAAACCAGAATACTTGTGGTTGGTTTTTCTTCCGGTTATGAAAAACGTTCTATTGCAAATTCCAGCGGTGTGTTTGATGAGATTAAGAAACTTTCAGAACAATGTGATATTCTTATAGTTTCATTTCACGCAGGTGCAGAGGGTGAGGCGGCATTGCACATAAAGAACAAAACTGAGCTTTTTCTTGGAGAAAACAGGGGAAATGTTGTTTTGCTTGCGCATGGTGCTATAGACAATGGTGCTGACCTCGTTTTGATGCATGGACCTCATGTTCCAAGGGCAATAGAGGTTTATAAGGAAAAATTTATTACCTATAGTTTAGGGAATTTTATTAACTATGGATGGAATTTGAAAGGGAATTTCAGGATTTCTCCCCTTATTTGGGTTGAAATATCGCCTGATGGCAGCCTTTCGCAAGCAAAAATTTATTCTTTCGTTCAGAAAAAACCGGGCTTTCCTGAATTTGACAGGAACAAAACGGCATTTAAACTAATTAGGAAGTTAACTGAGGAGGACTTTGGAAAAGTACCATACTTTCTTAAAACGGAGGACAAATGATTGGCAGGAAAATATTATTGTTTTTTATGGTACTTACAGTTTTCTCGGGAGTATCAATGGCTTTTGAATATCCTGTTGAAGCAGAACATTTCAAACTTGAAAAAGGCTGGAAAGTCAGTCCGGGTGGCTATTTTTCAGGGCAGCCAAATTTATGGAGTTTAAATGTGATTGTGGCAGACCAGACAGATGCGCCAGCAATTGCAAGAAAAGAAATTGAGATTTCATCACATGGTAAATACAATCTGTGGGTCAGGTACGAGAGTTGTTATGGGTTTGGTTCTGTTTTCAATATTTCAGTTGTGCAGAATGGAAAAGTAAAGGCAAGTCAGATTTTTGGAAGAAAGGAAGACAAGAAGTATTTTCCTTTCAATAAAGGCTATACACAGCAATTTGCATGGTACTGGCATAATACTGATTTTGTTTATCAGGGGATGTCTGTGGAGTTAGATACTGGCAGGGCACAGATTGTTATTTCAAAAGATAAAAATCAAAAACCAGGAGCAAAAAGGGTTATTGACCTTGTTTATCTTACGGATGATCTTTCTATTCAACCAGGCAATGACTGGAACTGGCGAGGAAAAACTGAGCCGCCAATTATTTCAAGATTCAAAACGCCTGTTTACGTGAAAATTACGGCAATTGAAGGTTCAACCACTGTTCAGGTTCAAACATCCCTTTATCTGATAGGCTATTATAAGGGTCCAAGGGATGTCTACTATGCTCTAAATAACAGATTGACTGAAGAAAAGCCTAAAAAGGGTGAATTTTTCAATGCAGGTGAAACAACCGGATGGCAGAAAATTATGGTTTCAACAGTAATGCCGCCTGAAATTAGTTTTACCAAAAAGGGCGAAGGAAAGGTTATTGCAGAAATTGCAGTTGAAAAACCAGGGATTGTTGTAAAAAAGATTGAACTCAATCAACCAGAAGAAACTCGTTCTGTAATTGTAGGTATCGGCAAGAAACGGTATGAAGAAGGACTTCTTGGAAAAAACAATGCTCTTACAGTGGAAGAAATTCTGCACAAACAAAAAAGGATCCTGGATGAATATAAAGTAAATGGAAAACCCGCTAAAAAACTTTTGTTTGCCTTCGGACTTACAGAGAATTATTTAAAAGAACAGTTTGATCTTGCCATTGCTTCTGGAGCCAATGCAGCAGCATATAGTACTCACAGCGAAATTTTTGGAAACAACCCAACGCTTACTGGATTTGATACATCTACAGGAGCATTGACTGTTCAAAATGCTCATATGACAAAAGAGTGTTATCAGGGTGATTTTTCTACTCTTGAAGCAAGATATAAAAAGATTGCAGAAGAAATGGAGAAAAAATTGGGCAGGAAGATTCCTTATAGGATAAAACTAATTGAGGAATCAGGACCTCCACCTTTTGAAACCCTTATGACATATGATGGGATGAAACAAAGATATGTTGACTATCTGAAATCACAGGGTTTGACACTGGAAGATGTACAGAAAGATTCAGAAATTGCCTTTTATCATCAGCATAGATTCAGAGCACTTATCTTTGCTTGGTTGAATGCAAAGGCAACAGAGTTGATAGAAAAATATTTCCCTGAAGGTACAAGAACAAATTCAGGAAGTTTTTATCCCACAACTGGTTCAGCACCCACCCTTGCAAGAGGAGATGACCCTTTTTTACTTTTCAGAGAAAGGGGTGTAACAGAATTTTCAAGCGAGATTTCCTGGGGATGGGGTGGTACACCTGATTATATTGGTCCTCAGGTTCAATCATACGAGGCAGCCCTTGCAAGGGCGCTGTGTAAATATTATGATTGTCCTATGGGCTCATATCTTATTGCTGATGGTAATAGGGGTTATACAGCTGATTATATTGAACTTGCCAGTTATCCTATGTATGCTCAGGATTTCAGATGGCTTCATTATTATTATTTTGGCTGGATTATGGAATGTACTTTTATAGGATGTCCGGATATAATGAAGGGAATAAAGAAAACAAGTTATACACTGGGAGTTGTGGAAGATGATCTGCTGAACTCAAAACTTGTACCTGCAAGAATTGCAATTGGATGGTCATCAAGTACAGACATATGGGATCTCGCTCTTAAAAGCGATATTCCACGTCTGCCAGGAAATTGTGTTTATCCGCAGGAGAGATTAAACCTTTATCTGCTTTTAAGATACCTTCAGTATCCCTGCGATATTATTTCAGAGGAAGATATTGCTGAAGGTTATCTTGACAAATATCAGGCGTTTATTTGGATTGGGGACCATATAAAACCTCAGGTCGCAGAGATATTGAGAAAGTGGGTTGAAAATGGTGGTACTTTACTTTCAGTTGCCGGAGGAGGTTTTTTTGACCATTATAATAAGCCGTTGAATACACTTCTGCCTGTTTATGGAATCAAAGGTACACATCTTAACAAGCAGGTTTTGGCTCTCAGGCCAAAACTTGAACTGTTGCACGAAAAACCACTTGATAAGATTGTTTTTTCTGATGCGGTCGGGAAAAAAGTTTCTTTTGAGATTTATGGTTATAAGCAAAATTTTATCCCGGAAAATGGTACAGTAATTGCAAGGTACCAGGATGGAGAACCTGCATGTATTCTCAATAAATATGGAAAAGGAAAGGCAGTTATTATGGGGTTTTTACCTGGGGCTTCATATTTCAAGCCAGCAATTCCATTGAAGCCCTATGGAAGAGGAGGTATTGATGAATTGAGTCAGTTTGTGCCGACATCATTTAAGGATGATTTGCCATCAGTTTTCAGATATCTTCTTTCAGATATAAAAAGACCGGTTGTCTGTTCAGAGCCACTTGTTGAACCGATTGTCAGAAAAACTGATTCTGGTTATTTGATACTACTTATTAACTACAAAGGAAAGAAGATTGATAAACTTATGATTACTCTAAATCCGGATGATTTTCAAAATTTAGGGAAGGTTGAATCTGCATTTTCATCAGTATCTTCAAAAGGAAGAAATGCATCTGGTTATTTCATTGAATTAAGAAATCTTGACAAATTTGATTGTATAAAGATAGAAGTATCCAGATAGCCATCACACATTATGCACTTGACAGGATAAATTTTTGTGCTAAATTATTCTGAAATTTAATTTTTTTAACGCAATTAGTGAATTTTTTCACAAAGTAAAATGCCAATAGATTTCATTGAAATAGATAGATGGAAAGAACTGGTAGTCGATTGGACAAAAGAATACAATGTTTTTGCTCCATTTCTGGCGAAAGAGCATCTTTTTTATGAAAAAGTATCAGATATTAATATTGAAGATGCTGTTTTCGGATCTGTTAGGCCCGTTCAGCCCCTCAAATTTTTCTTCTATCCTTTTCAGGAACGAGTTGTTCCGGAAATAGACAATTTGAAGAAAACAATTGTTATTGGTGCAGCAAATTGCGATCTTGCGGGTTTGAAAATTCTTGATAATGTGTTCCTGAAAGGTGATTACAGGGATCCTAATTATATCAAAAGAAGAGAAAATACGCTTATCGTCTCTATTGATTGTGCAAGTCCTCTATCTATTTGTTTCTGTGAGAAGGTAGGATTGAGTCCATTTCCTTCTTCAGGATATGAGCTGAACCTAACCAGAATTGATAATGGTGTAATTATTGAAACAGGTTCAAAGGCAGGTGAAGAGTTGATTGGAAGTATAGGTGACAGAGATGTGCTGGATACTGAGATTGGAAAAAGGGAAAGAGTGAGAAAAAATTCAAGTTCTTTGATTAAACAACATAATGCAGAGTTTCAATTTACCGGGGAAATTTCTAAGTCATTTAAGGATATTTTTTCTTCTGGTGAATGGGAGAATGTCTGGAAGAACTGTGTACAATGTGGAAGTTGCACGAATATATGTCCATCGTGTGTTTGTTTTTTTCTTGAAGACATAAGTAAGAATGAAAATTTTTCAAAAAGTAAGATATGGGATTCCTGTCTTTTACCTGGTTATGCAAGAATGGCATCTGGTGTTTCTCCAAGACCACTTCTTTCTGAAAGATATAAAAATCGTCTCGCCTGTAAATATATGTACATGGTTGAGCACTTTGGTATGACTGGGTGTACTGGTTGTGGCAGGTGTATTGCCGGGTGTCCTGGAAAGATTGATAAAAGGAAGGTTTTATCCTGTGTTGTTTCTGGACATTTTGAGGATGTAAAATATGACACAGTCAAATATTTATGAACCAATAAAGTGTATTGTGGAGGATGTGATTGAAGAATCCCCGACAATAAAAACAATCGTTTTGTTACCCAGCCGCGAGTTTACTTTCCAGGCGGGTCAGTTTATATCGTTTACTGTACCTGGTGTTGGTGAAGCTCCTTTTACTCCATCTTCTTCACCTTTTGTGAGAGAAAAGATAGATGTTACTGTGATGAAAACAGGTCTTGTTACTTCTGCGATTCATTGTCTCAAGAAAGGTGATACGGTTGGGATAAGGGGTCCTTATGGCAAGCCTTATCCACTCGAAAGTTTTAAAGGAAAAGAAGTTTTACTTGTTGGGGGAGGGGTGGGGCTGGCGCCAATTCGGGCTTTGTTTTATGGATTGGTTGAAACTGCTAAAAATTACAGAAAAATTGTATTTTGTTGTGGAGCAAAAACTCC
>JAOAAW010000203.1 GCA_026418655.1 bacterium
TCGTCGGCAGCGTCAGATGTGTATAAGAGACAGCCTGGGATTCCTTCCATCCAGAAAGTTCAAAATGGTGGTGTAATGGGGTCATTTTAAAAACCCTCTTTCCTCTTGACTTAAAGGAAATAACCTGGATTACAACAGAAAGTGCTTCCATAACAAAGATACCACCAACAATGACCAGGGAAATTTCCTGTTTACTGATAATGGCAAATAGACCAATGATTCCACCAAGTGGAAGAGAACCAGTATCACCCATAAAGATTTCTGCAGGATAACAGTTGTACCATAGGAACCCCAGAATCGCACCTATCAAAGACCCACAAAAAACCGTTGTCTCACCGATACCAGGCACAAAAGGAAGATTTAAGTATTGAGAAAATACAGCATTTCCAACAATATAAAGTATAAAACCGAAGGCAACAGCTGCCATCAAAACAGTTCCAGCAGCCAATCCATCAAGTCCATCCGTAAGATTTACTGCATTTGAGGTTGCAACTATTATAAAGGTTGTCAACAGTATGTAATACGGACCGAGGTCAAATGATATATTTTTGAAGAAGGGAACATATAGCAAACTTGAAAAATTTAATGCAGGATGATAATAAAGAATAAGTCCGAGAATAAATCCTATCCCAATCTGACCGATGATTTTGATCCTTGGTCTAACACCTTTTGGATTCATTTTTGTCATTTTTAAATAATCATCAAAAAATCCAAGAAGTCCGAGCCAGCAAAGTGTCATAATCAACATCAAAATATAAATATTCCTCAGGTCTGCCCAGAAAAAATTTGAGACAAGCACGCTCCACAAAATCAACAGTCCACCCATTGATGGTATTTTGTCTTTATTCTGGTGGAATTCGAGCATCTTGGGATGCGTGAGATGTTTTACACTGCGAATAAATGATGGAAATAAAAACAAACAAATAAAGAGAGAAGTCAATGCAGCGCATACTGTTCTCACAGTAATGTACTTAAAAACATTAAAAGGTGAAAAAATTTCTGTAACATAAGGAACAAGAAAATAAAACATTTTTATCTCTCCAATTTCTCCATCAATTTATTAATAACGATTTCTAATTTATTAAAACGGGAACCTTTGACCAGTAAAAGGTCTCCTTTTTTCACAAATTTGCAAACATAAATTGCAAGATCATCCACATTTTCAAAATGTTTGCTTTTCTTCCCGCAGAGTTCAGATATTATTTTTGCATCCTCACCTGTTGTAAAAACTGCATCACATGTGGAATTTTTCAGAATGTTACCTATCTTTTTGTGATATAGTTTACTCCATTTTCCAAGTTCTGCCATTGCTCCTATGATGGCTATTTTTCTCCTGGCATGCTGTTTTGTAAAATAATGAAGAGCCATCTTCATTGAGCCGGGATTTGCGTTGTAACTTTCATCAAGAATTCTAATTCCATTCTGTTCCTTCAAATGTCCCCGTCCTTCAATCAAAACAAAATCACGAACAAGTTTTTCAATCCGATTCCGCTGAATACCAAAATAATCAGAAATAAATATGGAAAAAAGCGCTGGGTACGCGATGGCACCGTTCCAGGAATTTATTCTGAACTCAAAATTCCTCCATCCATCAATCTTGAGGACAAAACCTTTTCCATCATATCCGGTTAATATCCCCTGGAAATCACTGTTGTGTTTCAAACCAACTCTGACAGGTGGTACAAATGTTCTACCACTGAAAAAATTTAGAAAACCGGTATCACCATTTACCACAGCCAGACCATCAGGTGATATATGTTCAAGAATTTCAGATTTAGCAGCAGCAAGTTCGGCACGGCTTTTAAAAAAACCCAAATGCGCATAACCTATTGAAGTAATTATTGCGATATCCGGTTGCAAAATGGAACTTAGATATCTCAACTGACCTGAACCATTCATCCCGAGTTCAAAAATTCCAATTTCAGTATTTTTCGTCATTGAAAAAATACTGAGGGGAAGTCCAATTTCATTGTTGAAATTACCCTGGTTTTTACAGACATTAAATTTACTGGATAAAAGATGCCAGCACATTTCTTTGGTTGTCGTCTTGCCATCACTACCTGTAATGCCAATAATTGGGACACTAAATTTTCTTCTATAGTTTTTTGCAATATCTCCAAGAGCTGTAAGTGTACATTTAACAATTATCTGTGGAATCTTATGGTGCAATAATTTTTCTGACAAAACTGCTGTTGCTCCTGCCTTTATGGCATCACACACAAAGTCATGTCCATCAAAATTCTTTCCCTTAAGAGCAATAAATAAAGAACCGGTTGTTGTTGATCTTGAATCAGTACAGATACCTTCAAAAATCATCTCATTTTGAATATTCGCAGTTTGGCCATCAGTCCATCTTATTATTTCTTTGAGGGTTACTGGCTCCATTAAGTTTATACCTTCATGCTTCTTAATACTTCATAAGCTACTTTTCTGTCGTCAAAAGGATGATAAGTATTCTGAATTATCTGGTATCGTTCATGACCTTTCCCAGCAATAACTACCCAGTCACCTTCCCTGGCATCCATTATTGCCTTTGTTATTGCTTCTCTGCGGTCCGGAACAATTTTACATTTTTTCCTTCTCCATAAAACAATCCCTCTGTAAATATCATCTATAATCTTGTCGGGATCCTCATCGCGTGGATTGTCAGAGGTTATGTAAACTATATCCGCCATTTTGGCTGCAACTTTTCCCATTAAAGGCCTTTTACTTTTATCTCTGTTCCCGCCGCACCCGAAAACAAGAAGTATTCTGGAAGGATTGAGATACCGTATAGTCCTGAGCAGTTCTTCAAGTGCCTGGTGAGTGTGTGCATAATCAACAACAACAGTAAATTGTTGTCCTGCGTTGATAAATTCCATTCTTCCAGGTATGTTTTCAATCCCCGCGATCGCTGTAGCGATTGTATCAAGATCAATTCCTGAGGCACTTGCCGTGGCAATTGCAGCAAGACAATTATAAAGATTGGCAACACCCAGCAGTTTTGTACTGAACTTCTTTCCTCCTAAAATGAAAGATGTACCTGTTCTGTCAAAAGAAAAAGAATCAGGATGATACTGTGCCTTTTTTGATAAACCGTATGTGACTATGTTCAATCTGCTAAATTTTGCTGTTTTTATAAAGATACCTGAATGACCATCATCCAGATTTATGATAGCATGTTTATTCTTTTTCTTACTTTCGGGAAGGTAATGAGAAAAAAATTGCAATTTTGCTGAAAGATAGTTCTTGAAATTCTTGTGATAGTCAAGATGTTCATGAGTGGCAATATTGGTGAATACACCACTATCAAAATTGATAAATTCAACCCTGCCCTGGTCAAGCGCGTGTGAAGAAACCTCGATCACCACATGAGTCAAATCATTTCCAAGCATTTCAGACAGAAACAATTGTATATCAACAGATTCAGGCGTCGTATTTGCTGAAGGAACTATTCTCTGACCTATTTCATACTGGATGGTTCCAATCAGACCCGTTTTAAAAGAGGATTGTTCAAAAATTTTCTTTATTATCACTGAGGTACTGGTTTTACCTTTGGTTCCGGTGACACCGACCACTGTCATCTTTTCAGATGGAAAATTATAGTAAATTGCTGCCATTTCAGCCAGGGTTTTTCGACTATTGTCAACAACTACCAGACCAACATTGGCTGGCAGAACAAGATCCTTTTTTTCGGTAACAATTATACTTGCCCCTTTTTCTACGGCATCCTGAACAAAAGCATTACCATCAACAGAAAAACCGTGGATTGCAACAAAAATACTGCCTGGCACCACCTTCCGAGAATCATAGAATATGCCTGTAACTTCACGGTTCAAAACGTCTTGGGGCCTGATAATTTTTGCATTTTTAATCAGTTCTTTTGCCTTCATGATTTGCTTCACCTTTCATTGCAATACTTGTTGCCTGCGGGGGTATATGCATATACTGCATTATTCTCCAGGCAATTTCTTTAAAAACAGGCGCAGCCACTGCACCACCATAATAGGCCCCTTTTGGTTCATCAACATTAACAAGAATTGCAACCTTTGGATCTTCAGCAGGGATAAATCCAAGAAACGAAGCAACAAACTTGGTATGAGAGTATCTTCCGTTTTCAACCTTCTGAGCAGTACCTGTTTTACCGCATATTGTATAACCATGAATTTTTGCCTTAACAGCTGTTCCTTCTTCACTCACAACCTTAGAAAGAATATCATTTAAAGTTGATATTGTTTCACCGGAAATTATACTTTCACCATGGACAAAAGAGATTGTTTTTGATGGATCAGGTGGTTCAATTTTCTTCAAAATATGTGGCTGAACAATATATCCTCCATTTGCAAAAACTGATATCGCCCTTATGGCTTGAAGACAGGTTACAGCAACCTCCTGACCTATAGGAATTGCTGTAATTGAAAAATCAGACCATTTATCCAGGGGCCTTAAAATTCCTCTGATTTCCCCAGGGAAATCAATCCCGGTTTTCTCCCCAAAACAAAATTTTCTTATGTAATGGTAGAGTGTCTCTTCCCCTATCCTCAAGGCAAGCTTTACTGTGCCTATATTGCTTGATTTGATTATAATTTGTTGAAAATCAAGCGGACCATACGGATGCGCATCATGAAGAAAATGACCCCTGATAAACCATTTCCCGCCTTCACAATTAAAAATCTCGTTGAGCCTCACCTTTTTTTCTTCTAGAACTGCAGCTGCAGTAACAATTTTAAAAATTGAACCGGGTTCAAAAAGATCTGTTACTGCATAGTTTTTCCTTAATTCTGGTGAAAACTTCCCTGGACAGTTGGGATCAAAATTTGGCTTATTTGCCATAGCAAGAATTTCACCTGTTCTGGGATCCATAACGATAACACTTATTTTTTTAGGGTTGCTTGATTCCCAGCATTTATCTATTTCCTCCTCAACAATCTGCTGAATATTTTCATCAATTGTAAGATAAATATCCTTTCCTTTAACAGGTGGACGAATGACTCTGCTAAAGGAACTCAAATAATTCCCTCTTCCATCTCTCAGAACCATCACAAGCCCGCTTTCACCTGAAAGAACATCATCGTACTGTAATTCAATTCCTTCAATGCCTTTTCCATCAATGTTAGTGGAACCGAGAACATGACAGGCAAAACTACCCTTGGGATACACTCTCATAAACTCGTCTTCAAATACAATCCCTTTCAGTTTTTCCTTCTCGATCGCAGTGAATTCTTCTACAGTAAGTTTTCTTTTGATTCTGGGATATTTTTCTTTGAGTTTTTTTTCAATCTCAGATTTCGGGATTTTTAACACGGTTGATAGAACATTTATAACTCTCTCTTTCTCATTGATATGTCGCGTGTCAATATAAAGAGTTCTGGCAGGAATATCCATGGCAAGAATATTACCATTACGATCATAAATACTCCCCCTCTGAGATGGAATGTATTTCTGAACAAACTGTATTTTCCCTGCTTCCTGTGCATATTTTTCATGCATTATTATTTGAAGATAAACGAGTCTGCCGGTAAGTCCAACAAAACATAAGTACAGAATCAATTCAACAACCCTGCCTCTTTTTAAGAAAGTGTCTGTTCTATTTAGATTCTTCTGCATGTGCCTTATTATCCCTCTGAATTTCAGTATCGTCAGTAGTACTTAAAGAAATAATTCTCCAGGTTTCGGGAATCTCAAGAGAAAGATTCATGCTGGCTGCCCGACACTTTACATTTTCAAGAGAAAGCTCTTTAAGAATTTGACTTCTATAATATTGATTCCAATTTTTCATCTGCTGACACCTTCGTTCAAACTCAGAAACCTTGTATCCAAGGGCAACAGCTTTGCAGTAAACTATCAAATAACAGAAAATAAAAATTGCGATAAGAAAAAGATTGGTGATCCAATCAGGCATCTTTCTCCTTGCTTTCAATTTATCACCTCCCCTACGCGCATTTTTGCGCTTCTTGCCCTCGGATTGATCACAACTTCAAGGTTATCCGGAACAATAACTTTCTTTGTCACCATTTTTATTCTTTCGTTGGTTTTCATGAATTTCTTTACAATCCTGTCTTCAATGGAATGATAGGATATAACCACAATTCTTGCACCCGATGCAAGAACATTAACCGCACCAGCAAGACCCATTTTAAGATTTTCAATCTCATTATTTACAAATATCCTTATTGCCTGAAAAACCTGAGTGGCAGGATGAATTGTTTTCTTTGATTTTCTGTGCTTTGTGATAAAGTCAGCAAATTCTCTTGTTGTTTCAAATGGTTTATTTTTTCTTTCCATACAAATAAGATGTGCCAACTTCTTGGCGTCCTTTATCTCTCCGAATTCCTCAAAGATTTTTTCTATCTCATTTTTTGGGAATCTGTTTATTACATCATATGCAGTTATTAAAGAATTTTTATTGAATCTCATATCAAGTGGACCATCCTGCTTAAATCCGAAGCCCGCTTCGCCAGATGAAATCTGTTCAAAGGAAAAACCCAGGTCAAACAATATCCCATGAGCTCTATCTAAACCTGCATCACGAAAAATTTTCTCAATATTTTCAAAACCATCATTGATAAAAATAATTCTATCTGAAAAGTCCCGAAGATATTCTTTTGCTCTTTCAATTGCTCTGGGGTCCTTATCAATACATACCATTTTGCAATTTCCATCTGCTGCCTCAATTATGGCACGTGTGTGATTTCCTGTACCACATGTCGCATCAATATAGACACAGTCTGGCTGCACATTAAGAAACTCAACAACCTTTTCAACCATCACTGGTTGGTGCATTTTTTATCCGCTTAAAAGAGTCTCCGCAGTTTTGACATATGATTCCAGTGCCTTTTTAGAATATTCCTGCCAGTTTTTCTCTGACCATATTTCAAGGCGATCTCCTACACCTATGATAACTATATCTTCAACAAGTCCAGCATAACTGCTTAAATTCTGTGGAAGAACAATTCGTCCCTGTCCATCTATCTTTGACTCAAACGCACCAGAAAAAAACAACCTTGTGAATGCCCGTGGGTCGCCTTTGGTAAACGGCAGGTTTTTCAGTTTTTCTGTCTGGAGAATCCACATTCCTTCAGGAAAAACAAAAAGGCAATTTTCAAGACCCCTCGTAATAAAAACATTTTTTACGTTTTTCTGGTAAAACTCTTTTCTGAGTTTAGACGGAATTACCACTCTTCCTTTATCGTCAATTTTACACCTGTATTCCCCAATAAACACCACTTTCTCCCATTTTGTACCACAATTATAAAACTATGTCACTGAATTTGTCAAATTTTTATTATTCCAAATCTAGCAAGGATATGGAACAAGGATTTATTAAAATTAAATCAACAATACACTATTGTATGCCTGCCCTCGTTGAAAATGATGGCACAATGTAGATTCCAACATAAGCAGTTGAAGTCCTTGAATATGTAATCCCCACAGTAAGACAATGGATTTTCTTTCTTATGTAGTATCTCTGACTTGTGAATTTATCCTTTTTTATGTCATAATTTAAAGAAAAACCATATTCCCATGCTTCCTTCTTTTTACTGAAAAATGCTGATATACCATCAAAATAGCCACTCAGATAACTATTGCCGATTCCAAAATATGTATCCTTTTCATTAAAAATTACTGAGTTTGTCATTTCTCTTATTCCACCCTTCGAAAAATTAAATCTTTCCTGTCCATAAAAAGACCATTTCCTATCAGGGCTAAAATTCCACATCACGATGCTGTCAGAAAACTGTGTTCTGCTTATATCATAAAGATTCATCATTGTTATATTCCCTCTTCGGCTACCTCTGTGCCAGAAGTCCCACGCAAGGTTAAAACTTGAAAAAAAACCATCCGGATTAGAATCAATGGCATCAAATGAAAAATTGGTTTCTTTTTTTGATGGATAATTTGCATATACGGATAGGGAAGGAGAAAAATAGATTGTACTTTGTCCTGTGAGCTTTCTTGCTATAAATTGCATGTTCATCCCTGGAGAAAAAATAAGATTATTGGTATCTTCCTCGTCGGATGAATAGAAGATATTCCTGAATCTGACAAAAGGTGCAATCTTCACCGGACCCGCATTTAATTGCGTTTCAAATTCAGCTTCAGAAAAAACACGGGTCAACTCATTTCCTTCTCTATCTACAAATCTTGAAGATATGAGATCAAAACTGCTTAAAAGTCCTTTATATTTAATAGAGGGAAACACAATTTCAATTTCAGGAATTCTTGCAGGAGAAAGAAAGTTTTCATGTGCACTGTCAATTATACGCACGTTTAAAATTCCATTGCCAGCAGGTCTGGAGTAAGAAAAATTATTTGGATTTTTACTTTTCTCAAGATATTCATCATACAGATGTCTTCTAAAAAATTTATTATCCTTCATCCACCGCCAATCAGCAATAACATTCTGTCTGTTATTGAATTCATTTTGAAACTCACCAATAAAACCATATGAAAAATCGAGTTTTCCATATCTTTTGAAGGAATACGCATGAAATTTTTTTATGGAACTTGTGGTATCAGGCACAGTCACATCCTGAATTATTATTCCTGCTCCAATACCCTGTAATCCAAGGTCAATTTTTTCCTCCATTTTGATACCGTCTTTTCCTGATGTGTTGTTAAAAATTAATGAGATGCCATTGCCAAGTTCAGTTTTATAACCACCTGATATAGAAAACAAGGGCTCACGCATTTTTACACTGTAGGAATATTTCGGAAAATAAAAAACAGGAACTCTACCCAGATAAACTTTGAGATCTTTTAATGTTAGCTTTTCTTCTGTTAAATGGATCTTTGCGCAGGAAAGATGGTAATGAGGTTTTTCCAAGTCACAGGTTGTTAAAATACAGGTATCCGCAGATATCTTATCTTTTTCCTTTTGAACAAATCCTGCCCTTCCGTAAAATTCTTTGTAGTAAAATCTTCCCTGCGTGAAATAACCAGTTTGTGAACTAAAATTATAATTAAGAGCCGTTGAATATAGAGAAAATTCTCTCTGGGAAAATTTGACGCCACTGTCTATCGTTAATTGATTTTGAATGTGGTCATATATTGCCTTATCACACTCAATCACAATTTTTTCTGCAATTACCTTCACCTTTCCCTCAAAGATTGTTCTGAGTGGTTCACCTGATTCGGAAAATTCAGTTGATACAAAATCCGCAATACATCTTATTTCTTCTGCGTGGACTGAAGATGGCAGTAAGAATAATATCGTTGAAAGCAGAAATTTATAAAATTTCAACATTGTGTTTTTTCGCAAAAGAAACCAGAGAAGGCCAATCAACAATACCGCTTGTTGCGCCGATTGCTGTAACACTCATAGCACCAACTGTGTTTGCAAGAAGCCCTGCTTTTAAAAGGTCGTATCCCTTAAGAATACCTGTAAGAAAGCCAGCAACATATGCATCACCGGCCCCTGTTGAATCAATCGCATCAACCTTCAATGCAGGATAATATCTGCTTACAACCCCATCGGTTACATAGGAACCTTCTGGTCCCATTTTTACACAGACATTCTTAACACCTTTTTTAAGGAAAAATTCTGCCATTTCGCGATAGTCTTTTTTACCTGATAACATTTTTGCTTCTTCCAAACTTGTGAAGAAATAGTCGACAAAAGGCAGTGAATCTCTGATCACAGGAAGCCATCGTCCTTTTGAATCCCAAGCAGTGTCAAACGATAAAATCTTATTTATCTCTTTAGTTCTCTTTGCAAGCATTTCTAATTTTTCACCCTCAAGGCCAGGCGCTAAAAAGATCCCCGCTACATGGATAACATCAAAATTCCTCAGATATTCAAAATTGATATCATCCACTGAAAACTTACTGTTAGCACCAAACGAGTGAAGAAAAGACCTTTCCCCATCAGGAAAAACAAGCACCGCTGTTCCAGAAGTAGTGATACCATCTTCGATTTTTATCATTGATACATCAAGCCCGGATTTTTTCAATGCGCCTAAAACAAATTCACCGAGGGCATCATTCCCAATCTTACCGATCACACCCACATCTATTCCCAATTTCTTTGCAACAACCGCTGTATTTGAAGCACATCCACCTATATGAAGTTCACAGGTCTCCACAAGTTCAAGTTTGCCTCTTTCAGGCATCCTATTTACAGGCCTCGCCACAAAATCACCAACCAGAATACCTATACATGCTAATTTTCCCATCCTCACTCCTTTTTAATTTTTTAAATTAATGTTTTAAATTCTGAGAACGGTAATATTTTACAGAATAAACTTTGGCATCTCAAATTTGCCCTGAGAAGTCGGTTTAAGTGTTGACATTGATCTAAAAAATCTTAAATATATTGATAGGAACATGTCCCAGTTACACGAAAAGGAAAGGAGGTGAGATAAATGAAAAAAGGATTTACTCTCATAGAGCTCCTTGTGGTAATAGCCATCGTAGCGCTCCTTGCCTCAATGTTGCTTCCTGTACTTTCTCGCGCAAGAGAAAAAGCTAGAACACAGGTATGCGCTTCCAATCTAAAGCAGATAGGCCTTGCAATCTATATGTATGCTCAAGATTATGAT
>JAOAAW010000166.1 GCA_026418655.1 bacterium
AGCTTGTCCTGTGCGAACGTAGCCTGATAAGCCAGTACAGGGTATCGTTTGCCCTGTCGCATCAGATAGTTTCACTGCTGACAGAACTAAGTTTGAATTTCCTGGGTTAACTATCTGAAATTTCAGTATCGCAAGGACTCCGGTTCCTGAAATCCCAGAAAGAGTGGGATTAAAGCCAGCGATCCTGATAATGCCAGGAACATTTGTATTCGTCATCACAGTGAACAGTGAAACCGCAGGCCCTTTCTGTACATCCAGTATTTTCAGAACCTGGTGATTGTACTGAATTGTAAGTTGATATCCAGAGAAGTTTTTTTCTGAAGAAAAAGAGACAGTCACATCGGTAAAAATCTGGGATGGATTGTCCACAGTTACTGAAGAAATTTCCACAGTTGCAGCAAATGAAATTGAGAGCAAAAAATTTGAAAGCAGAATTAGAAGCTGTTTTTTCATATTTTTTTAAAATCGGGGCGCCCAGATTTGAACTGGGGACCTCTTGGTCCCAAACCAAGCGCGCTAAGCCAGCTGCGCTACGCCCCGGTTGCTTTTATTATACCACAAATTTCTATTTAAATGAAAGTTTTCCTGTTTTTGGATCGTAATTGTACTGCAAACCAGGAGGTGGTTCAGGGATTTTATCTATGAAGCCTTCATTTACAAGTTCCTGAAGTGATTCCGGATATTTACCATTCTGCCTTTTATAGGTGTTTATTTTATTTTTTAAGTACATCAGTGCATCCGGATTAGTTGTTCGTTTAAATTTCTGCAAGACTTTTGTTCCTGTTTCTTTCGCTTTTTCCCCTATTTCCCCTCCTTTTTTACCACAACCGCCCATAAAAATAATACCAAGGATAACAGCAAGCAAGAAAAGAATACAACAAATTTCCTATTCATGCAATTCATCTCCTTTTTCTATTTCTTGTTCTATCAAGGATATGATATAACCGGGTTTTATTTTCTTCAAGCATATATTTTCAGGACATCTGAATCTTTTTTCATCTTTACAGGGAGAGCAACCGATATCAGTCCTGATTATTTTTACATTACCTGTTTCTGGTGCCCATATTTCTGGATCTGTCGGACCAAAAATGATAAAGGTTTTCAACCCTAAAAATGCTGCAAGGTGAGAGACACCAGAATCATTACCAAGATAATAATCACCTGTTTCAAGAACTTGTGATAGTACCGTGATGTCATCAGGAACAATAATATTGTGTTTTCCAATATTTTTTTCCCAGTATTTATAATCATCAATTTCGCATTCACCGAGTATGACCCTACATTTATATTTTTTTTTGAAATGATGAAAAACCTCGACAAAATTTTCCTTTTTCCAGTTTTTCTTTTTACTTCCACTCCCCGGATGAATGAAAAAAGTATTGTTAAAGGTTTTCTTTTTTATTTCAGGATAATAAATTTGCAATCCAATCTTTCTTAATGGTTGTAGGAGGTATTCAGATACATTACACGACAAATTTTCTGGTACAGGATGAACGACCATCTTTTCTCCGTAACTCAAGAGTAAATTTTTGAAAAATACACCATTGCTTTCAATATATACAATAACCAAAACAAAATCAGGAAATTCAGGTATACTAATTTTTTTAGTTTCTGAGAACATTTCCACGAGTCTAATATCACTGAATCCAATGCCCTTTTTTATTATTTCTCTTTTTTCAAAAAATGGATTGAGCCTTTCATTTCCAATTAAGTAAACATTGAAACCATTCTTTGCCAGTGAAATGAATACAGGGATTGTACAAATAAGATCACCCAGACTCCCTGGTCGTACTACAAGCGCATTTTTGCTTATTTCATTTTGCATAATATATAATTTTACCAGAACAAAGGACAATAAACATGTTCTTCATCTGGCCTATTCGTGATGAGTTCGGTATAAAAAAAATACCCTTTATTAATTACGCGATTATTCTTGTCAATGTCTTTGCTTTTTTTACCTTTGGATTACAGACTTCGTACCAGGAGATTGTCAATGCCTATGGTTTTATTCCCTCAAGGTTTTCATGGCTCACAATTTTCACATCCATGTTTTTACATGGAAGTTTAATGCACCTTATCGGAAACATGTGGTATCTTTATTTAATGGGCGATAACCTTGAGGATAGATGGGGACACTTTCAATATTTAATTTTTTATTTGTTTTCTGGTGTTATTGCAGCCCTTTTTTATGGAGTATTAACTACTGGTACGACTAGGGATATACCTTCTATTGGTGCATCCGGTGCGATTTCTGGGGTCCTTGGTGCTTATGTGATTTTGTTTCCGAAGAGCCGGGTTACTTTCTGGTATTATCTCTTTGCATTTTTCAGGATATACTCAGGAACCTTTGATCTTTTTGCCTGGTTTTGGATTAGCTTATGGTTTATTCAACAGCTTGTTGGGATGTTCATGAATATGAATTCCAGTGCGACTGCGGGAATTGCATTTGGAGCTCATGTTGGAGGTTTCCTGGCAGGATTGTTGATTGCATTTCTGACCAGGAGCTTTCAAAGGGCACGATATTTCAGGAATGTTTGTGCGGGTCGTAATGCCCTTTATCAAATATCAGGTGAAATTACACCAAGGATAATACCTTTTGAACAGCAGGTTGAACTCTATAACACAGAAAGGGAAATTCAACGATTGATAAATGAAGGCAATGAAAGAGAAGCAGCCATTCTTTATGGTGAGGCCCTTGAACGATTTCCTGAGATTTCTATACCACCTTCTTATGAATATAGGTTTGCTGAAATATTGCAAGATATGGGATTGTCTGATTATGCGATAAGAGCATACAAAAAGTTTATCAGAAAGAATGCATTTAGTCATCTTGCGGATAATGCACTCTATAACCTTGGGAAAATTTATCTGCGAAAAAATGAAAAGGAAAGAGCTGCTCAGTGTTTCAAACAAATTGTTTTCTTTTATCCCTATAGTGAGATTTATGACGAAGCCATGTATGCACTTTCCACCATGCAAAAAGAACCAGTTCTTTTGGATAATTAATCAAACTTATGTATAATTTATTAGTAATCGCCCTCGTAGCTCAGTGGAAGAGCAGTCGCTTCGTAAGCGACGGGTCGGGAGTTCGAATCTCCCCGTGGGCTTCTACATCTGATTTCTATATTTTCTTTTCGCATAAAACAGATATGCAAGAGGGATAATAAACAATGTAAGTAATGTTGAACTTAAAAGTCCGCTTATGACTGCAACAGCCATAGGTGCTTTAAATGCTGAACCCTTTCCAGCTGCAAGTGCGAGTGGAAGCATTCCACCAACCATGGATAGAGTTGTCATAAGTATCGGCCTCAATCTAAGCATACTTGCTTCAAGTATTGCATCTTCAACCCTTTTTCCGGTCATAATCAGATTTTTTGCAAAATTTATTATCAGAATTCCATTGCTTACGACAATTCCAACAAGTACTATAATTCCCATCAAACTGAAAATGTTTATCGTTTTTCCTGTTATAAAAAGGCCAGTAAGTATTCCTATCACAGAAAGCGGTAAGGTCCCCATTATAATAAAAGGTTCAACCCAGCTTTCAAACTGTGCCGCCATAACAAGATAAACAAGAAGCACAGCAAGTATTATTCCGAGAAACAAATCTCTGAATGCTTCAGTCATCCTCTCACCCATACCACCATAACTGATGGATATGCCTTCCGGTAAATTCAATTTTTTTATGGCCGTGTTTAAAGATTGCATCACTGTTCCGAGGGGTTTACTGATATTTGCGAGCATTGTTATGCTATATTTTCTGTCGTATCTTTCTTTTGCTGTTGGTCCATATGACTGTTTTATTTCAGCGACCTGTTTCAGGAAAAAAAGGTTCTGCATAGGATTTACAACAGGCAGGTTTTCAAGGTATTTGATATCGCTCTTTATGTTTTCCGGTATGGTCACTCTTATGTCGTATTCATTATCACCCATCCTGAATTTCGTAGGAACAATACCTTCCAGTGCCGCTCTACATACCATGGCGACCTGATTTGAACTCAGGTTATATTCAGCAAGCTGGTCCCTTTTAACAGCAAAACTGATTTCTGGCTTTCCAGGCTTATATGAAGAATCCACGTCCGAGATACCCGGTATGGATTTCATTAGACCAAGCAGTTGTTGAGATACTTGAATTACTTCTTTTTCATTGGTTCCTGTAACATAAAATTCAAGGGGAGGTCTGCTTCCAGCGCCACCGATGGTCCGTTGTGGAGCAATGGTTATTGTACCGGGAATGCCTGCTATAAATGGTTTTAATTCCTCTATTATAGTTTCTGTTGATTTTTTTCTTTTATCTTTTAACTTGACCTGTAGCTGAGCATACTCAGGACCCTGTGAGCCAAGTCCTGCAAAGGTACCCATTGTTTTCCCAATAGATGAAAAAACGGTCTGGGTCTCTTTTTCTGTCAATATTTTTTCTTCTATCTTTTTTACAACTGTTTCTGTTTTTTGAAGACTTGTTCCTGGTGGCATCGTAATGGAAACAGTATACATTCCTTCATCAGCATTTGTAACCATTTCAAAACCAATCAGTGGAATTAATGCAAAACTTGCCGGTATAAGTATTGCAATAGTAATCAATACTGGTCCTGGTTTTCTGAAAAAATGGGATAGGGTAATTTTATATCCATTCCTGAAGTTTTTAAATCCATTTTCCGCCTTATGTACCCAGGATTTTTCACCGGTATCTTTCAAAAATTTTGTTGTTAGCATTGGTGTGAGAGTAAATCCTACAGCCAGTGCCAGAAGTGTTGTATAAATTTGTACCATTCCAAACTCTTTGAAAAACTGTCCGACCAGCCCTGACATGAAAACTATCGGCAAAAAGACAACCATATGTGTTATCATTGTTGCACTTACTGCAGAGGCTACCTCAACTGCACCTCTTTCAGCTGCAATTTCCTTGTTTTCATTTAATTCCCTTCTTCTTCTATGGATATTTTCAATGATAACAATTGAGCTATCAACAACAATTCCAACGGACACAGTAAGGCTTGAAAGAGTAAGTATGTTCAGGGTAAAACCAGAAATGTAGCAAAAGAAAAGGGTTCCAATAAGAGAGACAGGAATTGCCACACAGACAATGAGTGTACTTCCAATACTATAAAGAAAGGCAAAAAGTATTAAACCGGTCAAAATCACTGCAATAAAAAGCTTGTGCCATACGTCTTTTACTGCATCTCTGATGAACTCAGAAGTATCAACAACTATTTCAATTTTTACATCCTGCGGGAGTTGTTTCTGAATTTCAGGAATGATTTTTCTTACACTATCAACCACTTCAATTGTATTAGCGTCTGGTTGTTTCTGAACTGTTATACCCACAGATTCCCTGCCATTGGTACGGGTTTTGTCCCGTTGTTCAGCTATGGTATCACAAACCTCTGCCACTGCGGCAAGCGGGATTGTCCTGATATTACCGATGGACATGTCAAGAACAGGTATTTGTAAATAACCTATTTCATCAGGTGTGGCGAACTCGGTATTTACCCTCCCCGAAACTTCCCTATCCCCTATTACATAATGTCCTGAAGGGATATTTATATTTTCAACTCTCAGCCTCTGTGCGATATTGGTGATATCTATTCCATAATAAGCAAGTTTTTCCGGATTTGCAACAACCCTTATTTCCCTTTTTTCTCCTCCCATGATATCTATTTTTCCAACACCCGGTACTGTTTGAAGCTTAAGTTTAATAAAATTTTCGGTGAGGTCATAAACCTTTTTTAAATTGGAACCCGAAACGCTGATATAAAGTACTGGCTGAGCATTAATATCAACCTTGAGAATTTCCGGTAATTTTGCATCAGATGGTAAATTACCCACGATGGAAGAAATTTTTTCCCTTACATCAGTCATAGCGATATCAACTGAGGAACCCATTTTAAATTCTGCAATAACAATGGAAACTCCTTCAATAGAACTGGATCTAATGCTTTTAAGGTTATTTGTGGTGCTGATTGCGTCTTCGATTGGTTTTGTTACAAGTGTTTGAACCTGATCTGGTCCTGCACCCGGATAAACAGTTATTACTGTTACTATAGGAATATCAACCTGTGGTGCGAGATCTACTTTTAGTCTTGGAAACGAAAAAATTCCAAGAAGTATTATGATGAGGAACATAACCAGGACTAAAACTGGTCTTTTAATTGCTAATCTTACTATGTTCATTGTGAACTTATTTCGTTGATGATAGTAACCTTTGTGCCTGAAGATAGGTTTTCTTTACCAGAGATTACCACAAGGTCTCCATTTGAGAGACCGGATAATACCTCAATTTTTCCGTTAATTTCCTGACCTACTGTAATTTCAGTTTTGTGTACTACCTGATTTTTTACAATATAGACGATTTTTTTTCCTGCTTCTTCAAAAATTGCCTGCGCGGGTATGATGAAGGTATTGTTTTTTCTTGTTATAATAATCCTTCCTTTTACAAACATTCCCGGTTTTATCAATGTATCTCTGGAGGGTAAGGATATATAAACAATGAACATCTTAGTTTTTGGGTCGGGAGCTCCTGATATTTTTGTGACTTTTCCAATAATTGTTTCTTGTCCTAAAGCATCAATTTCAATTTCAACATCCTGTCCTTTTTTTATCTGCGGAATGTAAACCTCTGGAACTTTCATCTGTGCGTTAAGCTTTTTCGTGTTGTAAATTGTCATGAGAACCTGACCCGGACCAACCATTTCACCTATTTCTACTCTTTTGTTTCCTATGATTCCATCAAAAGGAGCCCTTATGATACAATCTTCAATTTGGGTGTTAATAAGTTGAAGATTTTCCATAACAACTTGAAGGTTTTTCTGACCAGCCTCATAATTCTTCCTGAGTGTTTCAAGTTTTAGCTGATAACCCTCAAGTTGTTTTTGCGATATTACATTTTCTTTATAAAGTTCTTCCATTCTTCTTACGTCCCGGACTGCATCATCAATTTGAATCTTTATTGAGTCCACATTTGCCTGGACCATCATTATCTGATTCTGAATCTGGGCTTTCTGAATTTGCAATTGTGAATCATCAATAACAACAAGTACCTGTTTTTTTGTAACCTGCATGCCTGGTTCGGCATTTACAGAAATTACCCTACCACCAATTTTTGGCGCTATATTTGCCTCTTCCTCACTGCCCACTGTTCCAGTAACAAGGATTTCTCTTGAAAATTTTTGTGCTCTAACCACAAGAACTTCAACCGGTACTCCGGCCTCTTTCTGTAATTCGCTGATACTTGGTGTTGGTTTAACGGTTAATGTTTGATGAAGGCGAAACGCAAAAATTATGAGAAAGAGAAAAAGGATTAAAAAAAATATTTTTTTCATCACTCACCTATCTGTTTTTATTTATGGAGTTAGTAAAACCTTAAAAGACAACCGGTATCAAATTTGGTTAAAATGATACAATATGGCTTTGAAAAAGTCAAAAATAAATACCTTCCTAGTAATAAGCTGTCGATAAAATACAATAGTCGTTCAGAAACATGGGAGAAAATATTTAGAGATTAATCCTGATTGATGAAGTTAACAAATCGACAATTAATATTGACGATTATCTTTTATTTTATGAGTGTGTTGTTCAATTTAAAAAAAACCAGAAGCCGTGTGTTTTAATAAGGTTAATTCTACAATTACGCTTACAATAGTTATCAATCTACGAAGGTACAGGAATATTCAAAATTTGTTGAGAATCTGGTGGAGAGTATTTTCAGGAATCCTTTGTCCGTGAAATTAATCCTGAAGCAAGGATATACTGTTTCGATTTATATATTCATACAGTCTTAAGTGATTGTTTGCAAAAAAGTACAGGTCCATTAATTGCACTTATGTCGCTGGCAAGTATCTTTATGTTTTTGATTAAATGTCTGTTACTGACCAAGGTTCGAATTGCGCAGGAACATTGAGTAAATTGATGTAAGAAATTATAGTTGCTGAGCTGAAAAGTGAACCAAATATTTTTCAAATATTTTTGGAACCTTACCAGGATAAGAAACTTTTTAAGGGCGTAGTCAGGTCGGATTGTCTTCTTAAAAACTACGAAGATGGAACAATTAGGAGCCTGTGTGGACAAATTCCTTTAAAAAGCTAAAGAAAAAGAATGATAAAAATGACAAGAACGGTTGTTTTCGTGATGTTTATCCCCAGAGCTATCATTGTAAATTCAATAAGAGTGTCCGGTGTTTACGTTTTTCAAAAAAACGGGTATAATAATTTCAAAAAAAGGGGTTAAATGAGACCTATCTTTGCAAGGGCAATGTACCCAGGGGAAGTGAGGAGGTTGTATAAGCTCGTACGAGAGGGAAAAAAACAAATCAGTAAAAGAGCAAAGGCAATTGTACTTTCTGGGATTTATAGATACAAGGTAAGTGAAATCTCGAGAATGTTGGATTTTCACCCTAATCATTTAAGAAAATGGATACACAGGTTTAATCATGAGGGAATTGAATCAATTATAGATGCACCTGAAATTGGGATTAGGAGAAAGTTTGATGAAAGTATCAAGGGAAAAATTGCAAAAATTGTAAAAAAACCACCTAGGAAGTATGGTCTTTCATTTTCCGATTGGACTTTATATAGACTGAAATATTATCTCGAAGAATCAGGAATAGTGGATAAGATCAGTCATGAAACAGTGAGAAGGATCCTCAAAGAACACAAAATTGATCTCAAAACGAAATAGTGTGAATTGAGATTACCGGGAGGTAATTATGGGACTCTGGAATCTCAATAATTTTCCTTTTTCGTCCTCTGAACTGAAAGACATTCTTAAAAAGAAGTCCACCTATAAAATTTTAAATTCGGATTTAACCAGACAGGTATTAAAAAAGTATCTTGAAGTTGGAAATGGTGGTGTTACAAAACTTGAGGAATTAATTTTAAAGTACAGTCTTGATGCAAGATGTTCTGTCAGGAGGTTTTTAGAGGATAAGGGTACATTGATACCCTATATTATTTTTGACTACATATGTAGTGTTTTCGGCTTGGACAGAAATACTCTGGCAGAATCTATAAAAACTCCAAAGATAAGAAAAACTATTTTGAATGTTGCTGAAACAATAATTGAATTCGGTGTACATGAACCGCTAATTTTTGCCCAACCATTGATGCTTGTGTGGAATATCACTTATAAATGTAACCTACGTTGTAAACATTGTTATGAAGATGCGGGTAGCCTATCAAAATGCAAGTTTCATGAGCTTACGGGCAATGAAAAAATTAAGGTGATGGAAGAAATAGTTAAGACAAATATCCCCACTTTTGCCTTTTCAGGAGGAGAACCACTTTTAGATCCCATCTTCTGGCAAGTCGCAAAAATCGGTAAAAATGCAGGCCTTTATATGTCAATCAATACAAACGGTACGTTGATAACAGAAGAAGTTGCAGGGAAATTGAAGGAACTGGGTTTTGCGTACTATGGAGTCAGTCTTGATGGTGCAGGTCCAGAGATCCACGACAATTTTAGAGGTGTCGATGGTTCTTTTGAAAAGGCTTTGAATGGTATAAAGAACTTAATAAAAATTGGGGAGGCAGATAAGGTATGTATTTCTTTTACTGTTACCCGTTACAATATAAATGAAATAGAAAAGATTATAAAATTAAGAGACGAACTCGGAATAAGAAAAGTAGTATTTTACAATTATATTCCATGTGGCAGGGCAGGAATTGAAAACGATCCTTCCCCATTTGAAAGAGAACAACTTTTTGAAATTTTTTATAATGAACTGAAAAATGGAAGAAATGCTTTACTAAGTACAGCACCCCAATTCGGAAGATATTGTAAACAGATGTATGAAAAACATTTTGGCGAATGGACGATAATGGGGCATTTTGCATCTACTTCTATCAAAGAGTTGAATAATCTGGCTGATCTAATTGGTGGTTGTGGCGCATCACGTGTTTATATCGCTCTTCAGCCAGATGGAACTATAACGCCATGTGTATTTATGCCGGATTTACGGATAGGAAATATTAAGTCTGATGGAACGATTTCAAATAGGAATCTTTTGAAGATATGGAAGGAATCAAAAATTTTGCAGCTCATACGAGAGAGAAGAAAACATTTTGAAAGCGCTGGATGCCGGGGGAAATATTTTTCTGTTTGCGGAGGATGTATTGCAAGAATATATGCCTATACGAGAAATTTTGTTGCTTGTGATCCAGGTTGTATACTGAATTGTACCCAGAACGAAAAAGACAGTTCTCAAAAATCCTGAGCGCGGTTTAAACAATTGGGGCTTTTTCCTTAACGAAAGATACAATATCGCATTGGTCCTGCTTATTTTTGCAAAGACTGAGAAGGAAAAACCTTCCCTGTGAAAGCACACCGATTTTTTGTTTTATAGATGCAGGGTCAGCGACAATCGCCACAATCCTTTTCCTTGCCCCTTCAAGTAATTTTTCAATGATACTAATTGCATCCGGTGTATTGGGGTCTGGCCTCCAATTATAAATTGTGAGATGTTCCATATTACTTATGTTATCCATCTGATGATACGCCTGCGTATGGATGTGAAGGAAGCCACCACTATGTCTTTCAAAGACCCCGTCAGTATAAGGAACTCCAAATTCTTTATAATGTGCTGGTGAAAGAAGTCCTGCTGCATCATCACTCAGAAATGGAAGGCCTTTTTCCATCCACAAAAATCCTGCAACAATACCACAATTTTCATTTTTTACATTATTTTCAATCAAATCATAAACCCATTTCAGAGCCTCATCGCACCTTTTTATAAGTGTATGAACCTTATCCGGACAATTATAAACATCCAGAAAAAAATCAGAACCCCTGAGTATAAAGGCAAGTTCAAGAGGCGAATGATACCCATTGATG
>JAOAAW010000115.1 GCA_026418655.1 bacterium
AGATGTGTATAAGAGACAGCTTTTAAGCAGGCTCGCAGGTTATGAGAACCCAATGGATTTTATAGACCGAAACAGGTATTATTTATTTGCGGGCCTTGCTGATGAATTAAGGAAAGAGATAAGAATGATGAACGATAATTCAAGGATAAAAAATGGGATATAGGGTTGTTGTTACAGGAATCGGTGTGGTTGCTCCCAATGGTATAGGTAAAGAGGCTTTTTGGGATGCTCTTGAAAAGGGGAAAAGTGGTATAAAAAAAATTTCAATGTTTGATCCTTCAAACCTTCCGTGTCAGATAGCAGGAGAGATACCCGAATTCAGACCAGAAGATTATGTTGATAGAAAAATAGCCAGAAGAATGGCAAGGTCTTCGCAGTTTGCTGTGGCAGGAGTTCAACTGGCTTTAAAAGATGCTGGAATAGACGTAAACAAGATTGACCCTGAAGATGGTTTGATTGCTCTTGGTATAAGCAGCAGCGCAATGGATTTGATAGAAAGCCAATATCAAATATTAATTAAACATGGTGCTAAAAGAATTCTTCCCTATGGAATTATTGCAGCTACTCCCCATAGGGTTATGGGAGAACTGATTGAGTTTTTAAATTGGAAAACACAAACTATTTTGCTGGCGTCTGCCTGTGCATCTGGGACCGATGCGATAGGTATATCTTTTCAGAAAATAAGAAAGGGCGAGGTAAGATTTGCTTTTGCAGGTGCAACTGATGCTGCAATTACTCCTTTGATTATGGCTGGGCTATCTTCCGCAGGTTTAACTCCGGAGTTTAACGATAGCCCAGAAAAGGCAAGCAGACCTTTTGACCGATTAAGATGTGGTGGAATCCTTTCAGAAGGATGTGGTATTGTTGTGCTTGAACGGTTGGATTATGCACTCAATCGCGGGGCAAAAATTTATGGTGAGATTATTGGTTATGGAACTTCCGGAGAAATTTCAGAAGAAAATCCATCTTCTGGACTGAGAAATGCGATAAGAAGAGCATTTTATGACAGCGGAATTACTTCCGATGGTGTTGATGTTATTGCAGCGCATGCCCCATCTGATCCTTTGATAGATAAAGTGGAAACATCTATCATCAAAGAGATTTTTGGTTTTCACGCATATGATATTCCGGTGTCTTCTATCAAGTCAATGGTGGGAAATCCTTTAGGATGTGCGGGAGTTTTTCAGACGATCGCGGCGATGCTATGGTTTAATAAAAACATTATAACACCTACGATTAATTATGAATATCCTGACCCGGAATGTGACCTTTACTATGTTCCCAACAAAACTCATAATCTTGTTGTAAATACTGCTCTTTTAAATTGTGGTGGGCTTGGTGGAACGTGTTCTGCATTGTTATGCAGGAGAATTGAAATATGAATTATTGGACAGGAAGCATGATTTTTACCATTGTAGTCATTGGGTTACTCTCATGGATTGTTTTTAACAGAAATAGAAACAGACCTCCTAACAGAAGGTTTGTAGTTTTTAACCTTGCACTTGCTTCATGGTCGTGTTGCGTAATACTTTTGATGTCTCTTAAAGATATTATTAATATTTTGTTTTTGCTTAAAATAATTTCCATTGTAGGTGCTTTATTACCCGCAGCATTTGTTTTTTTTGTGGCTGGTTTTGAAATAAATGTAGAGGGAAAGGAATCCAGGCGACTGAAATATTTGCAGGCAATACACTTTTTGTTAGCAATTATAGCATCATTAATGGTTTTTCATCCGTCATTCATCAAGACAGTGATTATTCGCGACAGGGTATCCAATAATCTACCTGGACCCGAAGTCATTTATGGGTTTCCTTTTAGGGTGTACTCAGGGATAATAATAATTTCAATGTTTTCAGGTTTCAGGTACCTCTATAGATTAATCCGAGAAAGAACAGGTGCTCAAAAAACCGAAATACAATATATTTTTCTTGCTACAATTACTGGAACAGTATTTGCTGTTCTGACCACACTTGTTGCGCCAATGCTTGGAACAACCGTACCCTGTAGATTTGGTCCGCTTTCTTCCATAATAATGGCTTCAATAATTGCCTATGCTATAGCAAAACACAGGATTATGAATATTTCTGTAATTGCTGAAAAAATATTTATTTATGCGTGTGTGTTTACTATCTTATTGACGGTATACGTATTATCACTTTTATTTTTCATTAATCTTTTGAAAATATTTACTACGGAAGTTTCCTTATTACCCGTTATCATAAGTGCTTTCATAACTGCATTGCTTTTTTCACCTGTTAAAGAAATTGTTGGTAGATGGGCTAAGAGTAGGATATTTCGTCATCAGAATGAAATAGATTCAATATTATTGCAGATGAGAATGGTAACTGGTGGAGCTACAAGTTTTGAGGAAGGTATTCAGGCGATGATAGAAATTTTAAAAACCGAATGTGGAATAGAAGGGAGACCGATTTTTTTGATAGAAACTGATACTGAATCTGAAGTCAGATTTTTCATGGATATAAGTAATGTTCCATTTATGTGGGTAGACAAGTTAGAAAAAAATTCTAAACTCAAAAAAATTTTACAGGAACAACAGCATATACTTTTTAAAGATGAACTATCAAGATTTTCAAGCAGGTCTAATATTGGCGAGGCAATAAAAGAAATGGAAACTTACAGAGCTGAGGTAGCGATACCTGTTTTTATGAATAATTTTACAGGAATTTTACTTTTAAATGGTAAGGACGGGGCTATTTTTTCTGAAAGAGACAGAAGAATTTTTAATGCTTTTTCAGTTTATCTGGGTGTGTTCATTGAATCCAATCAATTACTGACTACACTCAGGGAGAATAGAATTTATCAACAGAGTTTGCTTGAAAATCTTCCAGAAGGTGTTATTGCGGTTAATAGGAAAAAGCGCATAATTGTTTTTAACCGCACCGCAGAAGTTATCACAGGTTTTCAGAAAAAGGATATGCTTGGTAAATATTATATGGAAGTTTTGCCTGAACTTTTTAAGACACTCTTTACAAATCTTTTGGAAAACCATACTGTAATTAGTAATTTGGAAGAGGAACTTGAAGCAAATAATAAAAAAATTTCCTTGAGGATAAATGGTTCAACTTTTCATTCTGCGGAAGGAACTCTTCTTGGTGCCCAACTTATTTTTTCGGATATTTCCCAGGTAAAGATTCTTCAAAATCAATTGGATAGAAACAAGAGGCTTGCTTCTCTTGGAATCCTTGCAGCTGGTATTGCGCACGAAATTAGAAATCCCCTTGTGGCGTTAAAAACATTTTCACAGTTATTACCTGAAAAATACATGAATGAGGAATTCAGATTAAACTATGCAAAGGTTGTAATACCGGAAATAGAAAGGATGGATAGTTTAGTGGAACAACTTCTTATTTTTGCCAAACCGAGGCCCGCAAGAATGGAAAAAATTGATCTTGTTTCCATTGTTGAATCAATACTCGTACTGATAAAGGCGCAGACCAAGTTTAATGGTATAGCCTTTATTAGAAGTTACGATAAAGAGTGTATAGAGATAATGGGGGATCCTGAAAAAATAAAGCAAGCCCTCTGGAATATTATTCTTAACAGTGTTGAATCCATTCGGGATAAAGATGGGATTATCAATATTAAGTTGAACAGTAAAGAAGAGAATGTAGTTATAACCATTGAAGATAATGGATGTGGAATTTCAGAGGAAAACATGAATAAAATTTTTGAGCCGCTATTTAGCACGAAACCCAAAGGTACTGGTTTGGGTCTACCAATAGTGAATGAAATTGTTGCTCAGCATAATGGAAGAATTCATGTTGAAAGTAAGGAAGGTATTGGAACAAAAGTGACATTGGTACTTCCTTTTAATCACAGGATTGAACAATGAAATATGTTTTGATTATTGTTGAAGAGGATGGAATAGCAAATACATTGAAAATACTTTTGAAAGAGAAATATTTTATTGCTGTGGAGACCCCTGGTAAAGCATTTCAATCGATAATTGAAAGAAAACCGGATGTCATAATTGTTGATAATTCATTTAGATATATCTCAGGTTATGAAGTGATTGAGGAAATTTTAGAAACAGTGCCTGATGTACCAATAATCGCACTTGTTGATTCCTATGGCCCTGTGGCACGATGCTTGATGAATATGGGTGTCTATGATGTGATTGAGAAACCATTTGATCCTGAGAGACTTATTTATTCGATAAAAAGGGTACTTTACTATGTGGGAGTAAAAAGAACTGAAAGATCAGAAACTGTTCAAATAGCGAGTGATAGAACAGATGCAGGTTTTGAAGATACCTTCTTTCAGAAACTGAGTGAACTTCTTGTGGAAAATTTTTCAAATCCTGATAGATTAATTTATGCCATCATAAATCTTCTTAGAATACAGTTTTCTTTGGCTGGAATATCATTATTCATACGAAGGATGGATGAATTTATTTTTTGTGATGCGATAGGAATGGATAAAAATTTTCTGAAAACTATCAAATTTAATATAAATAGCGCTCTCTACAGGTGTCTGATGACAGAAAAAAAGATTCTTCAGAAAGATGAAATGATACCATCAGACCTGAACTCTGAAATGAATTTATTGCAGGCAGAACTGATACTACCACTTTTGAACAGAGATGGACTTGCCACAGGATTTTTTGTATTCGGGAAAAGGCTTACTGGTGAAGTTTTTACCCAGGATAAAATCAGATTTTTGGGCATGGTATCTAATTATCTAAGTATAATGATTGACGATGCCTTTCTTCTGCAGGATAGTGTCATGCAGAAAGAATTTCAGAAGATTATACTGGAAAATGTTCCTAGTGGAATTATTGTACTTGATTCGGACTTCAATATAAGAATTTTTAATAAACAGGCGGAATCTATTCTCGGTAAGAAAATTTCAGACGTGATTGGTTTTTCTATTGAAAATCTTGGTGTAGAGTTTGCTTCAAAAGTGAAGGATATAGTGGTAAGAAATGAACCGGTAAAAAGAAAAGAGTTTTTCATTGGGACATTAAAAAAATGGTTTGGAATGAGTTGCGATTTTATTAAGCAAAATAATAATATTTTGTGGACAATAGTAATTTTTCAAGATATCACTCCTGCAAAGGAAATGGAGAATGAAAGAAAACGATTAGAACATCATCAGTACTGGCAACAGATTGCGAAACAACTCTCTCATGAGATTAAAAATCCTCTTGTGGCAATAAAGACATTTGCATGCCTTTTACCCGAAAAATTTTCAGATGAATCATTCAGGACAGAATTTTACAACATAGTGAATGATGAAATTAATAAATTGACAGTTCTTGTTGAGAAGATTGCTCGTCTTGCTGACAACGAAAATTTGGTTTTGAACAATGCCAATTGCATAGAAATTCTTCAAAAGGTCAATAAAAAGTTTCCGTCTGCACAGATTATCCCAAAAGATAGAGTAAATTTTTCAGCGTTAGTAGATGCAGGAAAAATTCAGGAAGCATTTGAGTTTTTGCTTGATTTTTGTGTTCAGGATGCAGGAGAAAATGGAGAGGTAAAAATTTTTCTTGCAAATGGTATTAATTGTCATGAAATTATTATTGAAGAGAGTGGAAACTTTTTTGATTTACAACCAACTGAAGAGATTTTTCAACCTTTTTCAAATCGTCTCAGTGCTTTAACTTCACTCAATCTCGCGATCTGCTCCAAAATCATAGAAGCACACAAAGGTAAAGTTCGTTTTGAGATGCTACCTGAAGGTAAAAAAAGATTTGTTTTAACGCTACCCGCAGCAAGAGGATGAAAAGAATTCTTGTCATAGATGATGAAAAGAGTGTACAGGAATCCTTGAAAATTGTATTATCAGGCGATTATAAAGTAATAACCGCATTTTCAGGTAAGGATGGAATGGAATTACTTTTAAATGATGATATAAATATGGTTTTCCTTGACATCCTTTTACCTGACATGGATGGTTTAAATATTTTGCAGGAGATAAAAAAGATAAATCCTGATATACCGGTTGTTATGCTTACAGCTGTTTCAAAGATTTCAACCGCTGTTGAAGCAATGAAGTTAGGTGCTCATGATTATCTAACAAAACCTTTTGATGTTGAAGAAATTCGTATCATTGTTAGAAAAATTTTTGATGATTTAAAGATTAAACAAAAATTTGCTCTGCTTTCCGATGAAATTGAAAGCTTGAGTGGTACGATTGTTTATGAAAGTCAAAAAATGAAAGATGTTTTATCCCTGGCATTAAAAGCGGCCCCACACGAAGCATCTGTTTTGATTACGGGTCCCACCGGAAGTGGAAAAGAGCTTGTTGCAAGATTTATACACCGGGAGAGCAAAAGAAAAAATGAACCATTTGTCGCTATTCATTGTGCAGCAATTCCTGAGACATTATTTGAAAGCGAGATCTTTGGTTACGAGAAAGGTGCTTTTACAGGTGCTTTCAAGAACAAACCCGGAAAGCTTGAAATTGCTGGAGCAGGGACTGTTTTTTTTGATGAAATCGGAGAGATGCCT
Organism: bacterium; assembly: GCA_026418655.1. Classification (GTDB taxonomy): domain Bacteria; phylum Ratteibacteria; class UBA8468; order B48-G9; family DTJG01; genus DTJG01. The sequence continues at coordinate 6,477 of JAOAAW010000115.1, forward strand.
GTTTCGTTACAGATAAAAATGTTACGAGTTTTGCAGGAGAGAGAATTCTCCAGAGTAGGTTCAAATGAAACTATTAAACTTGAGGCAAGGATTCTTGCAGCTACTTCAAGAGACTTAAAAAAAGAAATTCAATCAGGAAAATTTAGAGAAGATCTGTTTTATAGACTGAGTGTTATTCCTATTGATATTCCACCTCTAAAAGAAAGAAGAGAAGATATACTTCCACTGGCTTATCATTTTCTTTCCCTTTTTGGAACCCAAATGGGGGTAAGGGTAAAATCTTTTTCATCCGATGTTGAAAAAAGTCTACTTTCCTATGACTGGCCAGGGAATGTCAGAGAATTAAAAAATGTGATAGAAAGAATTTTGGTTTTAAGAGGAAACAAGGATATAATAAATATTGAAGACTTACCAGTAGAATTACGAACAAATATTGCTGTTATTAACGAGGATATATCTTTTGAGGAAAGGGTTGCTGAATTTGAAAAAAAGTTGATTCTGGAGACTCTTAACAAGTTTAACTGGAATAAGTCAAGAGCAGCTGAGTATTTGAAAATGAGCAGACGCATACTTGGATATAAGGTTGAAAAATATGGAATCAAACGAGAAGAAAAAAATATTGATAGTTGAGGATAATGTTGAGATTCATAATCTGTATAGAGAGATTCTAAAAAGACACCAATACGAAGTAGAAATACAAGAAGATGTCTCTGGTGCGATTGAAGCTCTGAAAAATAAGAGTTTTGATCTGGTGATCCTTGATTTACAGCTTCCTGGAAAATCAGGAATGTCCTTTTTTGAAGAAATAAGAAATACGGGAATGGCTTTCCCACCCGTTATTGTCTGCACGGGTCTTGCCTCAATAGAGAATGCTGTGGATGCGATGAAGCACGGAGCAAGTGATTTCATCACCAAGCCATTTACTATTGAAACATTACTAACGGCTGTTGAAAGGAATATCAGAATAAACGAGATATCTAAAAAAATCTCAGAGATCGATATGATTCGTTCAATTCTTGAGTTAAACAAAATAATTATTTCAATTACTGATATTGATGAACTTTGTAATAGTGTTATTGATCTTGTATACAACCTTGTAAAGCCTGATGCGGCATTACTTTATTTAAAAGATGAAGATACTGGAAGGTTTTTTCTTCGTAGAACAAAAGGCAAATCAGGGAATATAAATTTTCCAATAGTTCTGTCCCTACCGGACGTTGCGGAAGGTAATGTGATGAATTATGATGTTTTCCAGAGAACAGATGATAATTTTTTAGAGATCAAACTCTTCGGTAAAAAAGATGTGATTGGAATATTAATGTTTCATTCAAAGGAAAAACTTTTTGAGAACAGAGATATGAATATTCTTTCAGTTTTCGGAACCCAGATAGGGATTGCTCTTGAAAATGCAAGGTTGGTTCAGCAGCTTCAGGATTCTTATATAAGTTCAATAAGGTCTCTTGTAAATTCTCTTGAAGCAAAGGATGCCTATACAAAAAACCATTCTGAACAGGTCGCGTACTACGCTGTTGCGATTGGTAAGGCTCTTGGACTAAATGGTAATGCTCTGGAAAGCTTACGAAATGCTGCATATTTACATGATATAGGTAAGCTTGGAATAAAAGATGAAATAATTTCAAAAAGAGAATCTCTTTCGGACGAGGAGTTTGAGATTATAAAAAAACATCCTTTAATTACAAAAGAAATTCTAAAACCTTTGAAAATAAAAAGAGAAGAAATAGAAGCATGCATTTATCATCACGAGAAGTTTAATGGTACCGGATATCCTGAAGGACTTTCAGGGGAACAGATACCATTGATGGCAAGAATTCTTGCTGTTGCAGATGCCTTGAGTGCCATGATTTCTGAAAGACCCTACAGAAAAAAAATGGAAATGAAACATGCATTGGAAGAGTTAAAAAAGAATTCCGGTAAACAATTTGATGGAAGAGTGGTTAGTGCTTTAATAGGTATCATTGAGGGTTCAAAAGAAAAAGGTGAGTTCAGAGACAAGGAGATTTCATGACGAGGATTGCAAGATTTTTTTCTAACGATCTTGGGATAGATCTTGGAACAGCAAATACTGCAGTTTATCTTAGAGGTAAAGGTGTGGTTTTAATGGAACCATCCATCGTTGCCATTAATCGCGATACCAAAGAAGTGTTGGCTGTTGGATTGGAGGCAAAAAAGATGCTCGGTAAGACTCCAGCAAACATTATTGCAATGAAGCCAATGAAGGATGGTGTTATAGCAGATTTTGATGCATGTGAAGCAATGTTAAGACATTTTATCAATAAGGTTAAATCACCTAGACATAAATTTGTTATGCCTCCGAGGATGGTTATCGCGGTTCCATCCGGTATAACCAGTGTTGAAAGAAGAGCAGTTAGAGAGACAGCATTAAAAGCTGGTGCCAGGATTGTTAAACTTGTTGAAGAGCCGATGGCTTCTGCTATTGGTGTTGGTTTGCCAGTTGAAGAACCCTGTGGAAGTTTCATTCTTGACATAGGTGGTGGTACAACAGAAATGGCAGTGATTTCTCTTGGTGGGCTGGTTCTGACAAAAAGTTTGAGGGTTGCCGGGAATGAAATGGACGAAGCGATCTCAAATTATTTGAAAAAGAAATACAATCTTCTTGTTGGTGAAAGAACGGCTGAAGATATAAAAATTAACATTGGTTCTGCCTATCCACTGGAAGAAGAACTGACTTTAGAGGTTCATGGAAGAGATCTTGTTGAAGGACTTCCCAAAATGATAAGGGTTCGTTCGGAAGAAATAAGGGAAGCCCTTAAAGAAACGCTTCTAGCAATTGTTGGGGCTGTAAGAGATATACTTGAAGAAACCCCACCCGAACTTTCAAGTGATCTGGTGGAAAGGGGATTGGTAATCGCTGGAGGAGGAGCTCTTTTAAGAAACATTGATAAATTGATATCCCAGGAGACTAAACTGCCTGTAAAAGTAGCCGAAAATCCTTTACTTGCCGTTGTCACAGGTGCAGGCAAGATGCTTGAGGAAGAACGATATTTCAAGATGTTTCCCTCCGAGTAGGTGATCAGATGCTATGGAAATATCGCAGGGAAATTATAATTTTTTTGTTTATTTTTATTTGTTTATGGATGGTGAGGCATAATATTTCTTTCAATTTACAATCTTACAGAAGAGCACCATCATTGAAGGTATCTTCGCCTGATGTTCAGCGTGTTATTTTAGAGAATTTGAATCTCAAAAGACTTCTTCATTTGAAGGATAATAAGAATTTTTTCAGGGTAATTTATGCAAATACAAAAACAATTTCTCCCTGGGTCTTTCCCACAGTGATTACAATTGATAAAGGTTCCTCTGATGGAATAAAAGAAAATATGGCAATTATTAGTCCTGATGGTTCCCTAATAGGTAGGATTGTTTCTGTGGGTATGAATACCGCGACTGGAATTACACTTTATCATTCTGAAAACAAAATAAGCGTGATGGTAAGAGAGACAGGCGAACTTGCAATTATGGAGGGACTTTGTACTACACCCCTACATCCCCGACTCAGAATAAAATTTCTTCCATCAGAATGCAGGGCTTCTGTTGGAAATATAATAGAGACCAGTGGATTGACAAGATTGTATCCCAGTGGTATAAGAATTGGAACAATTACTGAAATTGAGTCCTCAAAAACTGAACCTGTTACCCAAGGCGTTGTAAAACCATTTTTTATAAATGAAAATTTCAGAATCGTTGCAATTGTTGAATAAAAAAGAAGTCTGGCTTTTGATTATAGTTCCTGGATTATGTCATTTTCTGTTTCACGGTATGTGGGTTGATTTTTTTCTACTTGCTCTTTTTTATATTTCATTCAGAACGAAAGTTTTTCCCTATTTCTATTTTGTGTTTATTTGGGGTATATTATATTCAATAGCAACGATTGACGACCCAGGCAGGGAAATCCTAGCTCTTGGAACAACGTGGTATTTTTTAGCATCATTTAGGTTTGAAACAGACATATCAAAATTCATTTCTGCTACAGCAGGTAGTGTGATTTATGCTATTACAAAATTTTGTATTGGATTTGGAGGATGTGTGTGGAATATTCCGGTTACCATTGTTTTTATAATCTATTTCGTGCTAATACATACTGCAATAACCACATGTTTTATAGTATTGGTATATAATTTCTCAAGGAATAGATTGAAAACGGTCTGAACAGAAATATGGATATGGAACAGAGGTTAAAAAATTTTTCTATTGTCATCAAGGTTGCTCTTGGTATATTGCTTATTCCATGCATATTTCTTCAAGTGATAAGATTTTCCTATTACAGGCGTCTTTCTGAACAAAACTGTATAAGAACAATTGATCTTGGAATTCCTCGGGGTAAGATTTTTGACAGAAACGGTAGAGTACTTGCAGAAGACAAAACATGTTTTAATCTTGTATTTGTTCCTTACGATATAAAAGACCCTGACGAGGTTGCTTCGGTACTATCAAAGATTATCGGCTTTGACAAAAAGGAACTGCTTCTGCAACTTGAAAAGAAGTCAGCTAATCCCTTTGAACGGAAGATTTTAAAAAGAGGACTTTCTCAATCTGAAATTGCAGCAATTTCAGAATATGCCTTTAGATTATCCGGTGTGTTTGTCCAAGCAGGACTTGATAGACGATATACCCTTGAGGATGGTACATGTCATTTACTTGGTTATACAGGTGAAGTGAATCAGGAGGATTTAGAATCTCTCAAGGATGAAGGTGTAAAACCCGGACATTTTATTGGAAAATACGGTATTGAAAAGCAGTATGATAGCCTATTACGAGGGAAATCAGGAGGATAT
>JAOAAW010000009.1 GCA_026418655.1 bacterium
AGACAGCACTTATATATTTTAATAAAATGGTTTTTGGAATTGGTGGTGAACCAGATGGTTTACCCAGATGGTTTATTTATAACCCAGAAACAAAGGGATTTGAACTTGGTGGTACATTAAAGGATGAAAAAAATAGACCGATTTATGAACCAGTCAATACTCTTTTTATAACAAAAGATGGAAGAATTTATGGGAGTTATTCAGGAAGGCTTGGTTCACTTTTCAGAATTGAAACAGGAAAAAAGAAATGAGAAGTTTGCAATTGTTTCTGTTTTCATTTTTCATTGCCAATTTTCTTTATGGACAAAAAATAACAGCGATGAAAGAAATAGAAATTTCTGACCATTTTAAACATTGGACAACTGATTTTTCAGCATGTATAAGTGAGAACCGACTTACATTGAGGAATTCTGTTTTGTATAAAGATGAAGAAGGAAGAACCCATTATGCAAATATAGAAAGACTTGTTTCTGGTATCTGTGCAAAAAAACAATTTTTTTTAAAAAATTCTGTTTGTGCAAAGGCTGAGTTATTTGTTTATCGGGGTGCTGGTTTGAAACTAATCTGTAATGGAATTCAGCTGGGTGAACCAAAACAGCTACCGTCAACTGGATGGTATTTCTGGAATATACCTACCAATTTATTGAAGAAAGGTCTGAATGATTTTATTTTTACTGGTGAGGGAATACTTGTTATTGAGCCATCTTTATACCCTGATCGCTCAGCTCGATCGTTTGATGATGGAAAAACCTGGGATTTTGATAATCTTGGAGTAAACAATGGCAACGGAGAATATCTGGTGAGATTAAGATTACAGCAATATCCAGAGGCAGGGATTGCAACCAGCGGAATTTACGATTTGATGAATTTCATAGAAGGTGAAAATATTCATGGAAAATTTGTTTCAGCACATGAAACCAGAATATCTTGTGAGGGACAATTTATATCAGGAACTGAAATCGTAATTCAGTACCGATGTGGAGATTCCAAATTTTATGAACCGAGAAAATGGACTTCGTGGGTCAATCTAAAAAAAGTTAAAAATACCTGGGTAACCGAGAAGGAAATACAAAGGAGATTTATTCAGCTAAGAGTAGTTCTAAAAACAAAAAGATCTGATGTAGCCCCCTCGATTGAAGAGCTTAGAATAAAAACGCGTGTTGAATATTATCCTCCGGAATGTAAAGCAACAATAATAGAATATACGCCTGTGGAAATGTTGCAAACATCCATTCCTTTTGTTTACCAGGAACCAAACTTTAGAACAAAGGCATTGCGTTCAATGTATAATCTTGACAGTGTAATTAAAGAAGGTAAAACTGAATTCGAGAAGCTGGTTAGGTTGAGAGATTGGGCAAGACATACAGCACCAAAGGGTTGGGATTGGGGAACAAGCATGTGGTGTCCGCCATGGGATGCTCTTGTAATTCTTGCCACGAATAAACAGCCTGCAGCATTATGTATGTGCACCCATTATTCAACGATTTTTGTACAGTGTGCAAATTCTCTTGGTTACGTAGCTCGCCATCTTATACTGGATCATCATTGCGTCGCTGAGGTCTGGAGTGATCAGTTCAAAAAATGGATACTTATGGATACAGGAAATTCACATAATCCTGAGATGAATTGCCATCTTGAACATAACGGAATTCCCCTGAATGCACTTGAAATCAGGAATCTGTGGAAAGCAGGAAGAAGTAATGAAATAAAATTCGTTTATTCTAATGAGTCAGGTGCCTCTAAGGAAGAAATAGAAAAATTTGAAGCCACATATTTTAAAAATTTCCAGAGATTTGCTATTCCATTAAGGAATAACTTCCTTGGTAATCCTGAACCGGGAGAACCTGAGCAGGGAATGAGTGAGTACTACTGTGATCTGTACCTGTGGTGGGAAGAAAAACCAGAGCCAACAGAATCGCCTGAATACAGCAGAATAAGCAACAGATTAAACGATTTTTACTGGACAATCAACCAGACACTTATTGACCTTGTCTCATTGAATGAAAATTCATTGACTGTTTCTCTCTATAACAATGTTCCATCTTTTTCCCACTATCTTGTCAGCATAAATGGTGGAAAATGGCAGAAGTTTCCTTCACAATTCACCTGGAATCTTGCTGAAGGAAGGAATGAACTTGCTGTTAAATCTGTGAACATTTACGGTATTGAATGTCCGGTTTCAAAAGTTGTGCTGGAGAGATAGTTTTTAGCTTCGTGTAAGTAGACAACAGGTTTCAAGATGGGTGGTATGAGGAAACATATCTAATGGTACCACCTTTTTTAATTGATACCCATTTTCAACAAGTATTGCAATATCTCTTGCAAGTGTCGCTGGATTGCAGGATACATATATAATAGACTCAATTTTCATGTTGATGATAAGCAGGACTGCCTTTTTTGAAAGCCCAGTTCTTGGTGGATCAACGACCAGTAGATCATATTTTCCCTGGTTTTTGCTGATCTTCTTCAAAAATTCTTCAGATGTTAGACAGTGGAATTCGCAATTTCTAATTTCATTATTTCTGCAATTTTCAATTGCAGTTTCAATATTTATTGGGTTATTGTCTATGCCTGTAACATGTTGCGCAATCTGGGAGAGGATTAGTTCTATTGGTCCGCTTCCACAGAACAGTCCCAGTATCCTTTCGTGCTTAACTTCTGAAGCAAATGATATAACAATATCGTATAGTCTTTCGGCTGCGAATGTATTTGGCTGAAAAAATGTTTCAGGATATATTCTGAAACGAAATTTTTTGATTTTTTCTTCAAGAAAAGATTTTCCCCATACAAGATGTTTCTTTTGAAAGCTAACCACATCTGAAATTTGGTCATTTTCAACATGGAAAAACGAGACTATTTCCGGAACTCTGGAAGTAATTTCGTTGATTAAATCTATTAGGTCTATTTCTCTTCCGGATTTTGTTATTAATACAAGCATAACCTGATTGGTTTTCTTTGAATGTCTTATGAGAAGATGACGGAGATAACCTTCTTTTCTGAAGGGATTATATGGTTCAAGACTATTTTTGTTTGCATAGTCAATAAAGGAAGGAAAAATTTTACTCACGACCTCGGAAAATATGGGACAGTGATTTATTTTACTCACACGGGCTGAATATTTTTTGAGTGGACTTTGTCTTTCTCGTAATCCAAGTATAATTCTTCTGTCATTCATCCCAAAAGCGTATTCCATCTTGTTTCTATAATAAAAAATTTCAGGTGAAGGAACAACTGGTTCGACTACATTATTTTTGATCTTTCCTATTCTCATCAGGGTTTCATTTAAATACCTTTTTTTAAGATCAAGTTGGAATTTATAGTCAAGGTTTTGAAGGCTGCAACCTCCGCATATTCCAAAATGTTGACATACGGGTTCAACCCTGAATTTTGAATATTTTTTTATTCCACAATTTTCAGCATATGAAAAATTAGGTTTGTTTTTTCTTTCAAAAACCCACACAATGTCGCCTGGGACCGCGTGTTCAATAAAGACAGTTTTTTGATTGAATCTTCCTATTCCAAATGGATTTGGAAAACTTATGTCTGTTATTTCAATTTCTTTTAAACCTTGAAAGTTAATAAGCATCCTTTTTATCAAGTCAACTGGTAATCCAACTACATTGTCGTAACTTCCTTTAATTTCAGCAACAAAATTATCGCCGATTTCCTGAACCGCATATCCTCCCGCTTTGTCATAAAATGTTTGATTATTAAGGAAATTTTTAATCTGCTCGTCGTTTAGTTTCTTAAATTTTACAAGGCTTACTTCAAAATCTGTGAGAAATTTATTTTCAGATGGATGATAAAGACAACAACCGGTGATAACCCTGTGAACCGTGCCCGAAAGCATTTTAAGGTATGAAAAGGCTACTTCATAATTCTCTGGTTTTCCGAGTATTCTATCTTTGACTGCAACAATTGTATCTGCTGAAATAATAAGGCAATCCTTCTCTTTGATTTTTTTAGCAACATTTTCTGCCTTGAGTCGCGCGTTTAAAACAGCCAGTTCTTCAGGGCCAAGTGTCTCGTCGGAAATTTCATTAATTGAAGGAACAACAACTTCAAAGTCTGAGAAAATCTTTTTTATCAACTGTTTTCGTCTTTCCGAGCCAGAAGCAAGTATTATCCTCATTTTTGTGAAAAATATAATTTATGGTTGACTAACACACCAAATGAAATACAATATAATGTTAACACAAAAATTGAGAAAAGGGGGAACAATGGTTTTGAAATATTTAAACGCGGATGAGTTGTTCAAGGTTGCAATGAATATTGAAAACCAGGGAATTCAATTTTATCAAAAGGCATGTGAAAATGCCAGGATAGAAGCATCAAAAGATATCTTTAAATTTCTTTCAGAGGAGGAAAAGCGGCACTACGCTATTTTTAAGGAGATGGATTCTGAAATCAAACAGATAAAATTTAGGCCCGAAGAACTTGACGAAGAAATTTCTCTTTACCTTAGGAGCCTTGTAGATTCGGGTATTTTTGAAAGCATACTTCCTAAGACCGAATGGCAAAATGTTACTGATAAACAGGCGCTTAACATTGGAATACACGTTGAAAAAACATCCATACTTTTTTATTCTGGAATAAAGGAAATAACTTTAGAATCTTCTTCAATAACGGCGCTTGACAAAATAATTGCTGAAGAAAAATCACATCTCATAAAACTCACGACAATGTGGAAGGATATCATTTAATAGGTGTATTGGAGATGAAAGTGCGAATTTTAAAAGCAGAATTCCCAGATGGAATTGAAAAAGCATCAGTATCCTTTTGGTATATTATGGAGGGTGATAAGATCCAGAAGGACCAGCCTTTAATAGAATTTGTTACTGAAAAAACCACCTTTACATATGTTGCTCCCTGTTTGTGCAAGGTATTGAAATTTCTTGTCAATGAAGGTGACGAAGTAGTGATAGGTCAAGAGATTGCTGAAGTGGAGATGGAGTAATGGAAATAGAGTCATCAAGAATCAGAAATCTCCCGGGATATCTATTCCAGACTATTAACGAAAAGAAACAGAAGGCGAGACAATCCGGTAGAGACGTGATAGATTTTGGCATGGGTAATCCGGACATGCCACCGCCTGAGCCGGTGATTGAAAAAATGCGCGAGACATTGTCTAATCCAAGGGTTCATAGATACAGTGCTTCACGGGGTATTCCTCACCTAAGAAAAGAAGTATCTCTCTGGTATGAAAGAAGGTTTGGGGTAAAAATTGATCCTGAGGAAGAAGCAATAGTAACAATCGGTTCAAAAGAAGGAATAAGCCATCTTGCTCTTGCAATTTTTGAAAGAGGAGATGTTGTTCTTACTCCAAATCCAACATATCCAAGTCACTTTTACAGTGTTATTATTGCGGGTGCATCTGTGTATGATGTTCCTCTTTTAAAAGAAAACAATTTCATTCCTGATTTAACGCAGCCAATATATGACAGATATCCAGCTCCTAAAGCAATGATAGTTAGCTATCCCAATAATCCGACCGCCCAGGTTGTGGAAATTGATTTCTTTAAGGAATTGGTCAGATTTGCAAAAAGACATAATCTCATCATAATACATGACATTGCTTATGCTGAGATCTGTTTTGATAAATATAGGGCACCAAGTTTTCTTCAGGTTGACGGAGCAAAAGAAGTCGGTGTTGAATTTTATTCTCTTTCAAAAACATATAACATGGCTGGATGGCGCGTTGGCTTTATGGTTGGGAATAAATATATCGTGAAAGCCCTTACAAAGTTAAAGAGTTACTATGATTATGGAATATTTACACCTATTCAGGTTGCAGCAATATGTGCTCTCAGGTTGGAACAAAAATATATTGATAGAACGGTCAATGAATATAAAAAAAGGCGTGATGCCTTGGTCAGGGGTCTTAACAGAATAGGATGGAATGTTGATACGCCTAAGGCAACAATGTATATCTGGGCACCGATACCTGAAAAATTCAGACATATGAATTCACTTGACTTTTCACTTTTTCTGCTTGAAAAATGCAACGTAGTTGTTTCACCCGGTTTGGGTTTCGGGAAATACGGAGAAGGATTTGTCAGATTTGCACTTGTAGAAAACGAGCATAGAATAAAACAGGCAATAAAATCTCTGAAAAAGGTTTTTAATGAAAAAAGATAGTGGGCGGTGCAGGACTTGAACCTGCGACCTTTACGATGTCAACGTAACGCTCTGGCCACCTGAGCTAACCGCCCTGCTATTATTATACCAGATAATTTGAAAAACGAAAATTTTTATGAGAAAATTTTCATAGAAATTACTGGAGCGGCATGGCTAAACTTAAATTCAATGCGGATTTCATGGGTCCTGAGTATACAATTGAAAAGAAGGATGTTTTTATTGGTAGAAGTCCTGATAATGATATAACAATTCCAGATTATCGAATTTTCGCCACATTGCCATTGGCAATTCAGAATGCAAGATATAGAACACTCAGGCATGTTTCAAGAAGACATGCGATAATTCAGTACATAGACGATAAATATTACCTAATAGATGTAGGAAATGATGGTAAGGGTAGTAGTCATGGAACCTTTGTTAATAATGAACGCATTACTCCCGGTATAAGGTGTGAACTCAAGTCAGGAGATAGAATAAAATTTGCAGAAATTGAATGCCTGTTTACACTTGAATAGTTTTTTGAAACCATTTCAAACTTTCATCAATCAAAATATTAGAAAATTAATTCAGAGGTGACCATATGAACTTTGATAAATTTACAACAAAAAGCCAGGAAGTATTAATACAGGCTCAAGCGCTTGCACAGCAGAATCATCATCAACAGATTGATACGGTTCATTTAGTGTTGAGCATGCTTGAAAGCGATTTTATCAATGAACTTTTGAATCAGATGCAGGTTGATTCCAGAGCCATAAAAAATCGTTTATCAGAGGAACTTAAAAAAATACCTCAAGTTAAAGGCGCTTCAGGTCAGGTATATATTTCACCAACCCTGAATAGTATCCTCATTCAGGCACAGCAGGAGGCAAAAAATTTTGGAGATGAATATATAAGTCTGGAACATATCCTTCTTGCACTGTGCGAAATAGAAAGTAACGTTAAATCTATTTTAAAAAATGCCGGAATTTTTAAGGAAAGAGTTTTTAAATTTATTGAACAGATTCGTGGAGGCGAAAAGGCTTCTGAACCTGGGGCAGAGGATAAATATCAGGCACTTAAAAAGTTTACCAGGGATCTGACAGATCTTGCTGAAAAAGGGAAACTGGACCCTGTTATTGGAAGGGATGAGGAGATAAGGCGCGTGACACAGGTTCTCTGCAGGAGAACAAAAAACAATCCAGTACTTATCGGAGAACCAGGAGTTGGTAAAACCGCAATTGTTGAAGGGCTCGCACGCAGGATAGTCGCTGGGGATGTTCCAGAAAGCCTCAAGAAGAAAAGAATTCTAATGCTCGACCTCGGTAGTCTCGTTGCAGGAACGAAATACAGGGGAGAATTTGAAGATAGGCTTAAGGGAATTCTGAGAGAAATTGAAAAGAGAGAAGGAGAGATAATTCTATTTATAGATGAACTTCATACGCTTGTTGGAGCAGGTGCTGCCGAAGGTGCTATTGATGCCTCGAACATGCTGAAACCTGCCCTTGCCAGAGGTACCCTACGATGCATAGGAGCAACAACGCTTGATGAGTATAGAAAGTACATAGA
>JAOAAW010000045.1 GCA_026418655.1 bacterium
TCGGCAGCGTCAGATGTGTATAAGAGACAGATATAGATAAGTATTAGGGAGGGGGTGAATGTATCTAAGTGGAAAAACAACAGCATGAACATTTTGAAAAACTGTTTAAGCAGTTTAAACGAGAAGTTGAAAAAGAGGGAATCATCCGAGAGATAAAAAAACGTGAGTTTTATGAAAAGCCCAGCCAATTAAGAAGACGAAAAAAAATAAAGAAATACAGACCACAAACAGTATAAAATGCAGAGAAAACAGTTTGTAACCATCGGATTGAACCCATGTATTGATATAAACTGCATCGCGGAGAAATTAAAAGTTGATGATGTTATAAGGATAAAAGAAAAGAAAATCTCAGCGGGTGGAAAGGCATTCAATATAGCGAAATTCTTATACAAACATAATCAGTATGTTAAACCAATCGGAATTATTGGTGGGCATAATGGAATTATATTTAAAAAACTATTGAGAACTGAAAATATCCCTGTTAATCATCTTATTAAAATTAACAACGATATTAGAGAGAATTACAATTTTTTTTTAAAGATGGCCTTGTGCTAAGATTTAATGAACCAGGTCCTACCATAAATAAAAAAGATACAAAAAAAATTCTTGATCTCATTACTGGTATGAATTTTCTTCCCGAAACATGGATACTTATATGTGGTAGTTTACCTCCTGGCATGCCTGAAAATTTCTATGGGATACTGATAGATGAAATAAAAAAGAAAAGTAAAAGTGTTTATCTTGGACTTGATGCTGATTGTAATTTCCTTAAATATGGAATCTCATCCATTCCTGACCTGATAAAGCCAAATATAATAGAACTCGAAAGGCTTCTCTCAAAGGAAATCAAAAACTTAAGCCAGCTGAGAGATGCTGGTAAGATGCTTTTGAAGAAGGGCATTTCTTATATACTGGTTACATTGGGAAAAAATGGTGCTGCGGGATTTTCAAACGAAGGTTTTTTCTATGCAAGAGGTCCCTCAGTTAAAAATGCAGGTTGTGTTGGATGTGGTGATGTTTTTTTGGCAGGCTTCGCTTTATCTTTTTCAGAAACAAAAAGTTTTAAAGAATCCCTCAGATTTGCAACTGCGGCTGCAACTGCAAAAGCTGCTGAACGATTCACTGATATACCGGAACCAATCAAGGTGAGAAGGTTTCTAAAAGAGATTTTTGTCAAGAACTTTGATGAGATTGACGGAAAAATAAAAATATCAGAGCTCCGAGAAGTGCCTGTGTAAGAATCAACATAAGATTTATAAGTGCCATTGCCAGGGCAGAATCTTTTCCCATATAGGATTGAAAGAAAAAAAGATAGCCATATTCTCTGATTCCAAGACCACCAATGGAAGGTACTATAGCAGAAAGCCATATGATTGGAATAAAAACAAAAAATAGTGGAAATGGGACAGGTGAATATCCTTTAAGTGAGACAAATGTAGCTGCAAAATACTGAATATAAATTGAAAGAATTTGAACAGTAACACTTGCAAATATAGCTTTTATTAAAACACGCCTTTTAATACCATAATTTCTTAAATGACTATAGAAGGCTTTTAACTTCTGCCTTAACTTAGCAGGGAAAATTTTCCCTACTAAAATTGCAAGTTTGTCCCAAAGAATTAAAAGCCATATAAAAAGAACAAGAATCAGAAGTGATAAAAGTACAATTTTTAGCTTTGCGGGTAAGTTTTTTTCATATGAAAGAAGACTTATTATTGCCATTACTACAATTGTTGAAGATCCAATAAAACGGTCAAAAAGAACGGATGTACCGAGTTTCAATTTTTCTTTACGTCCTCTGGTAATATACAAAATTTTAACAGCATCACCACCTGTTCCGGTAGGCAGCAAGACATTGAAATACAAACCAATCAATGATAGTTTCCAAACATAAAGAAAAGAAATTTCCTTTTTAAAGTCATCCAGAATAAAATACCATCTTAGGGCTATAAAAAAAGTTATTAAATAATTGATCAATAACATCCACAACAGAATACAAACAGAAATGTTTTTCATGATGAATGAAAGCTGGGAAAAATCAATTTTTTGCATTACAAGGACAATAAAAAATAGGCTGATAGATGTTTTAACTGTGATAATAAGCCACTGTTTGAATCCATTATTCTTTCTTATCTTTTGTAACCACTTCTTTCCTGATTCTATCAAGTATTCCATTTATAAACTTTCCTGAGTCCTGCGAACTGTAAATTTTAGAAATTTCAATCGCTTCATTAATCACTACAATATCCGGTACTTCAGAAAAAATCATCTCATAAACACCAATTCTTAAAATATTTCTATCAATATAGCTCATTCTTGATATATGCCAGTTGATGCTATATTTCGCAAGGAGATTATCAATATAATTTCTATTTTTTATGACTCCACACACGAGCGTCATAACTTTTGGATAGAGTTCTTCATCAATATGTTTTTCTTTTAGCACTCTTATTGCTTCTTGCTTGGTCATAGTGTTCTGTATATCAAGTTGATAACAGACCTCAAGGGCCAATATTCTGGTTTTACGGGCTAATTTTTTCATTTAAGACTTTCATTGATATTTGACATCTCTATAGCAGAAAGAGCTGCTGCCCATCCTTTATTTCCCATCTTGGTTCCTGCTCTTTCAGTCGCTTGTTCAATACTATCAGCTATTATGATGCCATAGGTCACAGGTACCACCCCTTCGCTGTTGATCTGTCCCAGAATTCTTGTCACCTGGCCTGCAACATATTCAAAATGAGGAGTGGCACCTCTTAAAATAACACCAAGACATATCAAAGCATGATATTTTCCTGAATTTGCCATTTTCCTTGCAACAAAGCCAATTTCAAAAGAACCAGGAACCCACACAACATCAATATTTTGACTTACAGCACCATGCCTTATCAAGCAATCAACTGCTCCATCAAGAAGATTTTTGGTCAAAAATTCATTAAATCTGCTCACGACTATACCGAAACGTTTTCCTTCTGCTACGAGCTTTCCCTCAAGGATATTCATTTTTCCTCCTTTTCAATATTTATAAGGTGTTTCATTTTCATCTTTTTCGCCTTAAGATACTTCAGTGAAAACGGTGTCGGAGGTACCTCAATTGAAACCCGTTCAATAATGTTAATTCCATAACCTTCAAGTCCTACAATTTTTCGTGGATTATTAGTAAGAAGACGGATATCTGTGAAACCAAGGTCAAGCAAAATCTGTGCGCCAATTCCATAGTCTCTCAAATCATCCGGATAACCAAGATAAAGATTTGCCTCAACAGTATCAAGATTTTTCTCCTCCTGAAGTTTGTATGCTCTGAGCTTATCTTCCAATCCTATTCCTCTTCCTTCCTGGGGTAGGTATATCAAAGCTCCACCTTCCTTAGCAATCAACGACAAAGCCCTATGAAGTTGTTCTCCACAATCACATTTGAAAGAATGAAAAATATCTCCAGTAAGACATTGGGAGTGCACTCTTACAAGTGGAACCTTCCTATTATCAGAAATCTTTTTAACAAGAGCAAGATGATTATTAAATTCAATCTTGTCTCTATAGAGAAAAAGTTCAAATATACCAAACCTGGTCGGTAATTCAACTGACAGTACACGCTCAACAAGTTTTTCTCTCTTTCTTCTGTATTTGATCAGATCAGCAATAGTAATTATCTTCAATTTATATTTTTTTGCGTATTTCACAAGTTCTGGCATTTTCGCCATTGAACCATCCTCAGCCATTATTTCACAGATTACACCTGCCGGATAATGCCCTGCAAGTCTGGCAAGATCAACCGCTGCTTCAGTATGTCCGGCCCGTACCAACACCCCACCATCTCTTGCTTTTATCGGAAATACGTGTCCTGGCCTGGCAAGATCTTCTGGTTTTGATTCAGGAGATATTAAAACCTTTATTGTTTTTGTTCTGTCAAAGGCTGAAATTCCTGTTGTAACACCATGTTTTGCATCAACGGAAACAGTGAAACTTGTATGATGTAAAGCTGTATTTTCTTCTACCATGGGAGTAAGATTTAACTGCTTTATTCTTTCCTCTGTCAGTGCCACACAGATAAGGCCTCTTGCATACTTTGCCATAAAATTTATATGAGAAGGGGTTACTTTCTGAGCAGAACAGATTAAATCGCCTTCATTTTCTCTTTGTGCATCATCAACAACTATTACAAACTTACCCTTTTTAAAATCCCTGATCGCATCATCGATATTGCTTGTCTCACATAATTGCTTCTTTACTGATTTTCCCATTTTTTTTGCGAAGATTTATGTTGGTTTCAACTAAAACCTTTGCAATCATGTCAATTTCAACATTAACCTCATCACCTATTTTTTTATCTCTCATCGTGGTATTTTTTATTGTATGAGGAATGAGCCAAATCGCAATATTATCATTTATTATGTCCGCAATGGTCAGTGAAATTCCATCTATACCAACCGAGCCCTTCTTTACAAAATATATTTTGTATTGAGAAGGGATTTTCACTAAAATTATTGAGTTTTCACCCTGTTTTCTCTTGGATGTTATTCTGGTCTTAAAATCTATATGTCCGGTGAGGAGATGTCCACCAATTCTTGTACCATATTTTGCAGCCCTTTCTAAATTCACTGAAATTCCGTATCTGATTTTTCCGAGTGTAGTCAACCTTAATGTCTCGGGTGATAAACTCGCGTAGAAAACGTTCCTATTAATATCTTCAACCGTCAAACAAACACCGTCAACGCTTATACTGTCACCCACCTTCAAATCATCGAAAATTTTTGAGGCTATTATTCCTACTGATATTGTCGTTGACCTATCCTTCCTTTCAATCACAGTACCGATTTCTTCAATGATTCCTGTGAACATTTTTAAAAGTTATCATTATATCATTTTTAAATTTTTTCACTTCCTCAAGTAAAATTCCCGATTCTCCATCAAGTGGTATTAATTTACCTTCAAAAGGCGGATAAACTGCTGGGCCACCAATAATTTTGCCTCCGATAAAAACAACAATTGAATCAAAAAGTCCATAATCATAAAATGTGGTCAAAATTCTCGTACCACCTTCAACAAAAATCTTTCCAATGCCTGCTGAATAAAGATAATTTAATACTTCTTTAATACTTAAAAGTCCATCTTTCACATTCTTTTCCACTTCAACCAGTTGTACATTCTCAGGAAATGATTTTCTGTTTGATAAATTTTCTTTTGCTTTAAAAATTATCACCTTACTAGATATATTTGAAAAAACTTTTGCATCAGGTGGAATTTTAAGGTTACTGTCAAGAATAAGCTTGAAAAACCTTTTTTTTTCTATCAATTTTTTTTTTATTCCTTTTGGAATGCAAAAGTCCAATAATGGATTATCTTGCAATATGGTTCTGGAACCAACAAGTATCGCATCATATTCAAATCTGAGTTCCTTTTGAAATATTCTTGCATCTTCTGAAGTAATCCATTGTGATCTGCCATGTCTATCCGCTATTTTTCCATCAATACTCATTGCCCACTTAAGGGTGATGTATGGTCTCTTTTTTTCAATGTAAATGAAATAGGCATCATTTAATTTTCTAGCCTGGTTTTCAAGCAAACCATATCTAACTTCTATTCCGTTTTGTTTAAGGATCTCAATACTCTTTCCTGCAACAAGTGGGTTTGGGTCCTTTGTACAGAAAACCACCTTTTTTATACCTGTTTTAATAATCAAGTCAGTACATGGTGGTGTCTTACCATAATGGCAGCATGGTTCAAGATTAACATACAATGTTGCGCCCTTTGCCTTGATTCCTGCCATTTTTATTGCTTCCACTTCAGCATGAGAATGTCCAAATGCCTGATGCCAACCCTGACCCACTATATGATTACCCTTAACAACCAGTGCACCTACCATGGGATTTGGACTTACAAGACCCAGACCTTTTTTCGCAAGCATTAGGCATTTATTGAGAAAAAACTCATCTCTGGATTGTCTCATCTCATTTCCTGACCACCGGTCACATTTATTGCCCTGTCTCTTATACACATCTGAC
>JAOAAW010000081.1 GCA_026418655.1 bacterium
GACCTAGGTGTTTTAAAAAATAAAACGATCGGTATTATCGGATATGGAAGTCAGGGCAGAGCACACGCACTAAATCTTAGAGATAGCGGATTAAATGTTGTTGTTGCAGAGTTGAAAGGCACAAATAACTGGGCATTAGCAGAAAAGGATGGATTCAAGCCTATAAGCACTGCTGATCTTGTGAAACTGGCAGATGTTATGATGATGTTGACTCAGGATAATCTTCAACCAATGGTATATGAAAACGAAATTAAACCCAACCTCCAAGAAGGGAAAGCGCTTGGTTTTGCCCATGGTTTCTCAATTGTGTACAGCCAGATTAAACCACCAGATTTCATTGATATATTTATGGTTGCACCCAAAGGACCAGGTGACCTTGTAAGAACACAATATTTAGAAGGAAAAGGGGTACCATGTCTGGTTGCCGTGGAACAAAATTTTTCAGGAAATGCATTAAAAATTGCTCTAGCATATGCAAAAGGATTGGGTGGAACAAGATGCGGTGTTGTACAAACCACATTTCAGGAAGAGACTGAAACTGATCTTTTCGGTGAACAGGTAGTTCTGTGCGGCGGTGTTACTGAACTTATCAAGGCATCTTTTGAAACCCTTGTTGAAGCCGGTTATCAACCTGAAATCGCTTATTATGAAACCTGCCATGAACTCAAATTGATCGTAGACCTCATCGTAGAAAGAGGCATTCAAGGCATGAGAAAAGTAATCAGTGATACCGCCGAATACGGAGATATGACGCGTGGTCCAAGGGTAATCAATGAATCAGTCCGTAAAGAGATGAAAAAAATATTGACTGAGGTGCAGGATGGTACGTTTGCAAGAGAATGGATACTTGAAAACAGGGTAGGGAGGCCAGTATTCAATGCACTTGCAAAAAAAGCCGAAAAACATTTAATAGAAGAAGTTGGTACCAAAATGCGAAACATGATGCCATGGCTAAAAAAGAAATAAGATTTCAATGGATATCATGTATGAAGGGAGGGTTTAAATGAATGATATATTGCTTACACCCACAAAAGAACTGATAAGCAAAATGGGTACAGTCATTTCCAAACTGATATTTGGTTTGTTGGTATTTATTGTAGGCTGGATTATAGCAAAGGTTTTCAAAATTCTTGCCACAAAATTTTTGAAGATGCTAAAAGTTGATAAACTGGTGGAAGATTCCGGTTTCAGAGAGATCCTTTTGCGAGGGCAGATAACAAAGGAACCATCTGAATTAATGGCTGGTGTTGTGTACTGGTTGTTGCTAATTGTTGTTGTGTTTCTTGCCATCAGCGTAGCAGGAGTACCGATTCCTTCCCAGATTATAGAAAATTTACTTTCCTTTATCCCTAAGATTATCATTGGTCTCATTCTCTTTGTTGCAGCATTGCTTGTTGGAAACATAGTAGAAGGAGTAATAAATACTGCTGCAGGAAATGCAGGTATACAGCAAGCCCGCGTACTTGGTAAAACAGCCAAAGTTGTAATCATTGTTTTTGGAGTAGTTCTTGCTCTCGAGGAAATGGGAATAGGTGGAAATTTTGTAACCTCAGTTTTTAATATAATTCTGGCAAGTGGTGCTCTGGCCTTTGCTCTTGCTTTTGGCCTTGGTGCAAAAGATATTGTCAAAAACTGGCTGGAACAGTTTTTAACAAAAAAACCATGAGAGTTTTTTCAGCTATAAAACTTGACAACGAAATAATCAAAGAAATAAACAAACTTCTTCAATATCTTGAAAAATACAAAGGAATAATAAAAATAGTTCCTCCTGAAAATTTACATATAACACTGCGCTTTCTGGGCAATATCAACCAGGATGATTATAACAAATTTGTTAAAAGGCTTTATGAAGAATATTCAAAACTCAAATCTTTTTCAGTCACTATTCAAGGTATTGGATTTTTCCCGGATAGAAATCGTATCAGAATAGTATGGGCGGGTGTTAATCATAATCAAGAACTTACAAAGGTTTATAACATAGCTGAACATGCAGCACGAGAAATCGGATTAGCCCCAGAAGATAGGTTCCAAGGGCACATCACAGTGGGAAGAATAAGGCAACACATTTCAGTAGCGAAATTAAAGGATGTTGAAGATAAATTCAATAATTTCATCTGGGGTAAGATGGTTGTAGAAAAGGTTACAATTTTCGAATCAATCTTACATTCAGATGGACCAGAATATAAAGAATTAATTCACATACAATTTGGGGGGTGATAAAAATGGATAAAAACAAAGCGCTTTCTATGGCAATAGAACAGATCGAAAAAAGCTTCGGAAAGGGTTCAATAATGAAACTTGGTGAAAAAAAGCGTCTCGAGGTTGATGTTATTCCAACAGGAGCAATTGGACTGGATATTGCTCTTGGGGTTGGAGGAATACCGAGAGGAAGAATCACCGAAATATTTGGTCAGGAATCATCAGGAAAAACAACTCTTGCCTTACAGGTAATTGCTGAAGCTCAGAAAAGTGGTGGTACAGCTGCATTCATTGATGCAGAACATGCCTTAAATCCACATTATGCTCAAAAGCTCGGAGTTAATCTCGATGAACTCCTGATAAGCCAGCCAGATACTGGAGAGCAAGCACTTGAGATC
Organism: bacterium; assembly: GCA_026418655.1. Taxonomy (GTDB): domain Bacteria; phylum Ratteibacteria; class UBA8468; order B48-G9; family DTJG01; genus DTJG01. The sequence continues at coordinate 2,598 of JAOAAW010000081.1, forward strand.
GCTGAATCATTGATACGAAGCAATGCAATTGATGTTGTTGTTATAGATTCAGTTGCGGCTCTGGTACCAAGAGCGGAACTTGAGGGAGAAATGGGTGATTCAGTCATGGGTCTCCAGGCCAGATTAATGTCTCAGGCACTTCGAAAACTGACCGGTTATATCAGTAAATCTCAAACCGCTGCAATTTTCATAAATCAAGTCCGAGAAAAAATAGGCGTATTTTTTGGCAATCCAGAAACAACACCGGGTGGCAGAGCTCTTAAATTTTATTCATCTGTCAGGCTCGAAGTAAGAAGGATAGAAAATTTGAAGACAAGTCAAGGAGAAATGTATGGAATCAGGGTAAAAACAAAAGTGGTGAAGAACAAAGTGGCGCCACCTTTTAAGGAAACTGAAATTGATATCCTTTTTGACTCAGGTGTATCCAAAGAAGGTTCTGCACTGGATGCCGGTATCGCATTATCCCTAATAGAAAAAAAAGGAACTCATTTTTATTTCGAAGAAAAATCAATAGGGCATGGTAAAGAATCTGCCATTAAGTTTTTGAAAGAAAATCCTGATATCTTTGAGCAGATAATAAAACAAATAAAGCAAAAAGCCGGAATAGAAAGTGGAGACATACAAAAATCTCCAGGGAAAGAAAAAGCAAGATAACCACAGGAGGAGGAAAATGGAAAAAAGGAAGATAAATATCGGGTTAATCGGTTATAAGTTTATGGGAAAGGCACACTCACACGCCTACAGGGATGTTTCTCTGTTTTTCAATTTACCCCTTGTTCCGGTTATGAAAATCATATGTGGAAGACATGATGTACCGTTATCAATGGCCCAGCAACAGTTTGGCTGGGAAGAAAGAACGACAGATTGGAAGAAGGTCATTAACAGAGATGATATTGATATTGTTGACATCACAACTCCACCTGATCAACACAAGAACATTGCGGTTGCTTCAGCCAAAGCTGGAAAATTTGTTTTCTGTGAAAAACCACTTGCTGTTTCTCTAAAGGATGCCTATGAAATGCTTGAGGCGGCGGAAAAATACAAAGTCAAACACGCCATTTGTTTCAATTACAGAAAACTTCCTGCGGTTGGACTGGCAAAAAAGTTAATAGATGAAGGTAAAATTGGGAAAATTTATCATGTCAGAGCGGTTTATTTACAAGACTGGATACTCGATCCAGAATTTCCACTTGTATGGCGATTGAAGAAAAAAATAGCGGGTTCTGGAGCACATGGGGATTTAAATGCGCATCTAATTGATATGACAAGGTATCTTGTCGGTGAGTTTTCTGAAGTTATAGGCTTAAGTGAAACATTTATCAAAGAAAGACCGCTCCTGATAGAAAAAGACGACTTAAATACAGGTCTTGTGGTAACAGAAAAATCAAAAGAAAAAGGAAAGGTCGATGTTGATGATGCCACAATATTTCTTGCAAGATTTCAAAATGGTGCCATAGGCTCGTTTGAAGCAACACGATTCGCACCGGGAAGGAAAAACGGGCAGAGATGGGAAATAAATGGAAGTAAGGGAAGTATCGTGTTTAATCTTGAAAGACTTAATGAACTTGAATATTATTCTGTTGATGACCCATCGTGCGTTCAGGGATTTCGCACCATAATAGCAACTGATCCCTCTCATCCCTATGCTGCAAATTGGTGGCCAGCAGGTCATATCATTGGTTACGGCGACTCATTTGTAAATATGGTGGCAGATATTCTAAACTGCATTGAAAAAGATAAAATGCCAGAACCAAATTTTGTTGATGGTGTGAAATGTCAGGAAATTCTTAATGCGGTGGAGGAATCCATCAGGCAGAAAAAATGGGTAAAAATTAAATCAAGGGTCTAAACCTCCCTCATCAATCGTGCATCTAAAAAATTGAAAAAAAGAGGAGGCCATACCATGGAAGCAAAAAAATTTATTACGTTAGGGATAATCGGGGGGATTATTGGTGGCTGCTTCGCATTCGGAGCGATCTATGGAATAACAAAGCAACATAACGTAATTCAACAGACAGGTAAACCCTTACAATTAGTCGATACATCTGGTGCATACGCCTTACAAAATGCATTTGTCCAGGTGGTAAAGATGGTCAAGCCTGCTGTAGTTATGATTACAACAGAAAAAACTGTAACATATAGATACTGGAATCCTTTTGAAGATGACTTCTTTGACAGGTTCTTTGAAGATTTTGGTGTTCCGCGTTTCAGACAACAGCAACCAAAAACATATAAGAAGAAACAGGAAGGTCTTGGTTCTGGATTTATCGTTGATGAGGAAGGCTATATACTGACAAACAATCATGTCATCCAGGGAGTTGATAAAATTCTTGTGAAACTTATGGATAGCGAAAGAAGATATGAAGCAAAAATTATAGGGACTGATCCAAGAACAGACCTAGCACTCATTAAAATTGATGCTGGGAGAAGATTACCGACAGTTGTTCTGGGAGATTCTGAGGCTATTGAAATAGGTGAATGGGCAATTGCTATTGGGAATCCGATGGGCCTTGAGGAAACTGTTACTATCGGTGTTATAAGCGCCAAAGGAAGGAGCGTTTTAGGGACAAGTCCATATGAAGATTTTATTCAAACAGACGCCGCTATCAATCCAGGTAATTCAGGTGGTCCACTTGTAAATATAAAGGGCGAGGTTATAGGTATTAATACGGCAATTATCGCTCCATATATGGCACAAAATATTGGATTTGCGATACCAATAAATTTAGCAAAAAAGGTCTTTAAAGAACTAAAGTCCAAAGGCAAAGTCACAAGGGGATTCTTAGGTGTATATCTTCAGCCCCTCACTGAGGAATTGGCATCATCTTTTGGTTTAAAAGAGACAAAAGGTGCACTTGTGTCAGATGTTATACCAGATACGCCGGCAGAAAAGGCCGGGCTAAAACCAGGAGACATTATACTTGAATTTAATGGCAAACCCGTTTCGGACGTAAAAGATCTTCAACAAAAGGTTGCTGATGCAAATGTAGGTGACAATGCAGTTCTCGGGATATGGAGAGAAAAAAAGAAAATCACGGTTCCAATAAAAATAGCTGAAAGGCCAGAAGAAGAAGCTATTGCCAAAGTCGGAACAGAATCGATGGAAAAATACTGGAGAGGTCTCAAGGTTGGCGATATTACCGAAGAAATACGAATCCGATACAATATCCCTGCAGGAATAAAAGGTGTTATCGTAATAGAGGTTGAACAAGGTTCTCCAGCCGATGAGTGTGAAATAACACCCGGAACTTTAATAAGGAAGATTAACGACATATCAATCTCTAGCGTAAAGGAGTTTCAAACAACGATAAATAAAATTGATAAAAAGTCCTCTGTTACTCTATGGATACAACAGGCAGGAAAAAACCGGTTCTGTGTCCTTAAAGGTGAATAAAAACAATTCAGCTTTCAGATATGCCTTAAAAATTCTGGGTATTTCAGAAAGATCAGAATTTAAACTTAAGGAATCTCTCAGAAAAAAAGGCTATAATCAGGAAGAGATTTCAGAAGCAATTCGTCTTTTAAAAAAGAATAATTTAATTAATGACGAACGTTTTTCAGAATTACTTATAGAAAAATACATAAAAAAGGGAAAAGGCATAAATTATATCCGCCATGTTTTATCCGATAAAGGAATTCCAGATGACATAATCTCTACGACTCTTGCCAGAATGTATCCTGAAAGTTTAGAATATAAGAAAGCGAAAGAGTTGCTATCATCGTTGAAAAAACCTTTTAGAAAAGCGTTAATTACACTTTCAAATGCTGGATTTAGTGAACAAACAATAGAGAAAATAGCGGAGGAAACAAGTGACCAGTAAAGAAATAAGGAATAAATATCTTGAATTCTTTGAAAAAAAAGAGCACGTTATAATTCCGAGCAGCAGCCTTATCCCTTTTGATGATCCAACCCTGTTGTTTACAAGTGCAGGAATGGTGCAGTTCAAAAAATACTGGGCAACAGAAACTCCGCTGCCCTATAAGAGAGCAACATCCTGCCAGAAATGCCTTCGTGCCGGTGGTAAAGATAGTGATCTTGAAAAAATCGGACTGAGTGACAGACATCATACCTTTTTTGAAATGTTAGGAAATTTTTCATTTGGAGATTATTTCAAAGAAGAAGCAATAAACTGGGCCTGGGAATTTGTTACCCATCATCTGAAAATAGATAAAGATAAACTCTGGGTTTCCTATTATTCAGAAGACGGTGAAACATTTAAAATCTGGAAAACGATTATTCCCGAAGAAAGAATTATACCCCTGGGTAAAAAAGATAATTTCTGGGGGCCAGCCGGCGATACAGGAC
>JAOAAW010000084.1 GCA_026418655.1 bacterium
TATTTTGAAGCAGATTTGAAAATAGTAACAGGAATGATTGAGCCCCATTTTTTTGCCGGGTTTTCTGGCGGAAGGAAAGGTGTTTGTCCTGGTATTGCTGGTATGGAATCAATAAAAATTTTTCATGGTGCTGAATTTCTGGAGCATCCTAACACAAAGCCAGGGATTTTAGAAAACAATCTGTGTCATATATTTGCGACTGAATTTGCAAAAAAGGCAGGAGTTGACTTTCTTGTCAATGTAACAATAAACAAAAATGGCGAGATTACAGGCATTTTTTCAGGAGACCTTGAAAAAGCTTTTATGAAAGGCGTTGAATTCTGCAAAAAAACAAGCACAGTTTTTTCAAAAAGGAAATACAAAATTGTAATCACGACCAATGGCGGCTATCCATTGGACAGAGATTTCTATCAATCAGTAAAAGGTATGGTAACTGCACTTGATATTATAGAAGAAAATGGCATTATCATCTGCGCTTCTGAATGTTGCGATGGTGTTGGACATGAAAATTTTAAAAAACTTTTATCAGAATTCACGACTCCTGAAATGTTTATGAAGAAAATCACACAACCAGACTATTTCCATGACCTTCAATGGGGAATTCAACCACTTGTTCATGTTCTTAAAAAAGCACGGGTGTTTCTGGTTTCTGGCTTGACAGAAGAAGAAGCAAAACTATGTAAGGTGGTTCCATTCAAGGAAATAAATCAAGCAATTCAAACTGCACTTAAAGAATATGGCAAAAATACAGAAATTGCAGTAATACCTGATGGACCATATACAATTGTTCAGCTAAAAAAGGAGAAAAATGAATGACTGGGGTTTTGAGGCAGATTTTGAAAATCTGAAAAATACTCTTCTATGGAAAAAAAATTATCGTGTACCCAATATGGAGTTTGTAATTGACAGAGAAATAAAAGAAGGTTATCTGAAAAAAGAAGTGACATCAGTTAAAGATGAAATTGAATTCAGATACAGGGCTGGCTATGACTATATCTGGATAAGCAAAGGAATGGTGGACCCAGCAGGAACAGTCAATAAGGAACTTGTCATTGATGATCCTGAAAAGCATTTCAAAGGTAAAGATACCCGTGTCTGGGCAGAGGAACATACAGGAATTATTAAAACACGCAAAGATATAGAACAGTTTCCCTGGCCCGATATTAAAAAAACCGATTTTTCTGACTTTGAAATTGCGAAAAAAAATCTTCCTGACGGGATGAAGGTTTTCGGTGTATGCGGAAAGATATTTGTTGCAACATGGATGTTACTTGGTTTTGAGAATTTTATAGTGATGAGCATTGATAATCCTGTCCTTGTTGATGAATTAATAAATACCATAGGTGAAATACAGGTAAGGTTCTGTGAAAAGATGATTGAATTTGATTGTGTCGGTGGAATATGGGTACCTGATGACATCGCCTATAGAACCGGAACCATAATGCCGCCAAAGTGGCTTAAAGAAAGAATATTTCCATTCTATAAAAAAATGTCAAAAATGATCAAAGATGCCGGAAAATTGTTTCTATATCATTCTGATGGAAATTTATACGAAATGATTGATATTATTATTGATGCTGGTTTTAATGCTCTTCATCCGATTGAACCCGAATCTATGGATATAGGTGAACTGAGAAAACGAACTGGTAAAAGAATTGCTCTTATTGGAAACATATGTGTTCATACCCTTGCAACAGCAACAAAAGATGAAATAGAATCCCTTGTAAAAGATAGAATACAAAAATATGGAAAAGAGGGTGGGTATGCCCTTGGCTCAAGCAATTCAATACCGAATTATGTACCACTTGAAAATTATCTGACAATGCTTGAAACAAACACAAAATACGGCTGGATAACATAGGTGATATAAATGGTACGAATTGAAAATCCAGCGAAAAATGATTTTGAAAGTATAATGCAATTTCTTGAAGAATCTTTTGACCATTCTCGTGGATTTTTTTATCACAGTTATCCACAGGTCATGTCAAAAGAAACTCTTGATTATAACAATATTTTCATCATCAAAGAAAATAAGAGGATTGCATCCTTAATCGGTATTTATCCGCAAAAAATTGTCCTGAATGGAAGAAAAACCACAATAGGTGGCATCGGTAGTGTTTCAACACATCCGGACTTCAGAAATAAAGGATATATGAAAATCCTGATGGATTTTTGC
>JAOAAW010000106.1 GCA_026418655.1 bacterium
GCCCTGCTCTGTGGAAAAAATAATCGGGTGGCGCATCCATATCTGTTCCTTCATATAAGGTAAAATCCGGTCCAACCACTCCCATCATTGAAGAAATATTGATAATAGTTCCTGCTTTTCTTTTCATCATATCTTCGGCAAAAATTCTTGTCGTATTCATAATTCCTGTTGCATTTATTCTCATGGACAGATCAAATGCTTCTATAGGATCTTCGTAATGTTTCATGGGTCTTAAAACTGCATTATTTACAAGAATATCAACTCTGTTTTGTTCTTTCATTATTCTTTTTTTTATGTTTACTATACTTTCAGTATCTCCCATGTCAAGATAACCCGAAAAAACCTTATATCCTTTTCTTTTCATTTCCGATGCAAACATTTCACAGTTTTCAATATTTCTGGACACGACATATACAATCGCCCCTGCCTCTGCAAGCGCTTCCACTATGAATTTTCCATATCTTCCAGCTCCTCCTGTAACAACAGCCACTCTATCAGTCAGTACAAATTTTTCAAGAATACCCATTTAATTCTCCAGTTTAATCTCTTCAAGAAAAACCCTTCTTTTTTCTCTACGAGATTTAATACCCGCGATAATAACCTTTATGATTTCAATGGTTTCTAAAAACGAAAAAGGTAATTTACCGGTTTTTACAAATTTTACAATTTCCTCCAGCTGTTTCTTGAACATATAGAAATAATCTCTTATTTCAATTGTCAGGGTTTTCTGTTCCCCAAAAATATCATATCTTCCAAAAATTCGTGAGTTATAAACCACCTGAATGATAATCCTTAATCCTGATTTATATTCAATGTATACAAGATTTAATTTTTCATCTCCAATATTTAATACAGATTCAATATTTCCACCGGCAATGACATAAAGACCTTCTACAGCGTGAACTCCATACCTTTCCCATGTTTTTGACATGATGGCACTTATAAATTCAATTTCTCCTGCTGAAGAAATTTCCGCAATGTCAATTTCTTTTGCATATCTCATACTTGAACACGACATGATGGGCCTGCCTTCCATGTACCACCTGTGAAACATCTTAAGATCATCTTCATGGTCTACCAGAGGTTTGTCAATAAACACGGGTATTTTTTTTTCAATAAATGGCCTCGCAAGAAAAATATGATCCTTGGCTATGTCTGTCGTTATGATAATTGCATCGACCTTTCCAATTGCTTCTTCTGGTGTACTAAGAACATTTTTGATATAACATGTTCGGGCTACAAATTCTGCAGTTTTCCTATCTCGGGTCCATACATGGGTTATGCGTGCATCAGGAATACCGAGATTTGTCTGTGGCTGAGTTGAAAGATACTCATAAATAATCGGATATCCGCACTGTTTTAGTAATTCTGGATTGTACCTTCCATTAATTATCGCACTCCAGGAATAGATATGACCGTTTCCTTCGTTTGTTCCGATAAAAGCCAGCTTTATCATTTTTTTAGGGGTATAATCCCTTCAATCTTGTCGATTCAGCAACTCGCTGGATTGCAAGCATCAAAGCAGCTTCTCTCAAAGTTATTT
>JAOAAW010000163.1 GCA_026418655.1 bacterium
ACATTACACCGATTGCTCCAACTAGCGCGAAAAAGGGTTCCACAACTGCTGAAGCTTGCCCCCACATAAAACTTTTGATTCTTGAAACACCATCCCTTCTTAAAGATATTGAAATGGCAAATCCTTCAGGAATATTCTGAATTCCTATTCCAAATGCAAGAGCAATGGCTCCAGCAAATGTCGCTTCAGGAAATCCAAATGATGCTGCTCCAATGGCCACTCCAATTGCAAGTCCTTCAGGGATATTGTGAAGAGTAATTGCAAAAACAAGAAGTACAGTATGCTTTAGCGATGTTTTTATTCCTTCGGCTTCTGCATCTGGAAATCCCATATGAAGGTGCGGTAAAAATTTGTCAGCAAATCTCAAAAACGTTGCACCAAGCAGAAATCCAAATCCAGCTGGAAACCACGCAAAAAATCTCATTTTTTTTGACATTTCAATTGCAGGATTTAAAAGCGACCAGAAGCTTGCGGCAACCATAACACCTGCAGCAAAGCCCAGCATTGTGTCAAAAATTTTCTGGTTAAAAGATCGTGCAAAGAATACAAGGCCTGCACCGATTGCAGTTAACAACCATGTAAAACAACCTGCGAGAAATGATAAAAGTATTGGGTTTATTGACTGTAAGGTATCCATTTTTTGATTATTTTACCATGCCTATTGGATTATGATAATATATTAGTGATGGAAACAGGAATTCCTCTTTATGAAAGAATTAATTCAGTCGGTGAAATTCTACAACAGGGTATCAGAATTCAGAAGGAAAAAATTGCAGTAATATTTGATGGAACCAATTATTCATATCATCAAATTGAAATACTTTCAAATCAAATTGCGAATTTTCTTGTAAATGCCGGAGTTAAAAAACAGGATAGAATTGCGCTTTGCTGCATTAACTCACCATTTTTTGTTGCATCATACATAGGTATATTGAAAACAGGGGCTACTGTGGTTGCAATAAATTACTTACAGAGCCCTGAGGAAATTAAGTTTGTTTTGGCTGATTCTGGAGCAAAGGGACTGATTTATTCTGACATATTTGAAGAAATTCTGAAACCAATCATAACTTCCGACGAGTCAATAAAAATTAAACTTGTTATCGGGAAATCAACCAATATAAATGTCCACTCTCTTGCCGAAATTACTTCTAAAATGTCTGTTGTTTTTGAGCCGATTAAAATTGACCAGAAACAGGACCTGGCTGCAATTTTATATACTTCTGGTACCACAGGAAAACCAAAAGGTGTCATGCTGACTCATAGAAACCTATTATTTGATGTGGATGCAATTATAAAATTTGTCCCGGTTTCCGATAATGATACCTTTATTTCTGTCTTACCAATGTTTCATGCTTTTGGTGCAACCGCCTGTATGCTTACACCTCTTGCCATCGGAGCCAGTCTCGTTGCAGTGCCTAAATTTAATCCTGAACAGATCATCAACATAATAAAGGAAACTAAAGCGACTGTTTTTCTGGGTGTTCCTTCCATGTATGTCTTGCTCATCAGAGCATCAGAAAAAATAAACTGGGATTTTTCCTCGCTGAGGTTCTGTATTTCTGGTGGTGCAGCACTTCCTATTAAAGTTCTTGAGGAATTTGAAAAAAAGTTTAATGTCCGGATCTATGAGGGAGACGGACCAACAGAGTGCTCACCCGTTACCTCTGTCAATCCTGTTGGCGGTAAAAGAAAACCAGGTTCCATCGGACTTCCATTGCCGGGTATAGAAATGAAGATAGTAAATGAAGAGGGTATTCAACTCAAGCACGGTGAGATTGGAGAAATAGTTGTTCGTGGTGAAAATGTAATGAAAGGATATCTCAATCAGCCTGAAGAGACACGAGCTTCTTTTTTTCAGGATTGGTTCCGTACTGGAGACCTCGGGTATCAGGATGAGGAAGGTTATTTTTATATCGTGGATAGAAAAAAGGATTTGATAATTGTCAATGGCTTAAATGTTTACCCAAAAATGATAGAGGATGTTTTGATGAAACATCCGGCAATAGAAGAAGCTGCTGTCGTCAGACATCCACACCATTTACACGGAGAGATTCCACGCGCATTCATTGTCTTGAAACAGGGACAAAAACTTACAAAGCAGGATATTTTGAAAATCTGCAGGAAACATCTCGCAAGGTATGAAATACCAAAAATAATTGAATTTGTTGAGGAGTTACCAAAAACTTCCACCGGCAAGATTGACAAAAATCTTTTGATGAGGATGTAGGATAATTGTCAATCTTGCGAAATAATCAGTATACCTTTATAATCATTAGAATGGAAAACAAAAATTTAGAATACCATGAACTCCCTGTTTCTAAACTGATTTCCTTTCTGCAAGGGTATGACTGTTTTGCATTGCTTGAAACATCTTTGTGTGATGATGAAAACTATTTTTCCTATATCTGCTATGACATTGTTGATAAAATCATTGTCGAGGACCCGAAAATAATAATTAAAAACATTGAAAAAGTTGAAAAAATCGTGAAGGGTGGATATCATGTTGTTATTTTGCTGCCCTATGAAGCCGCTTTTAATTTTGAGCCAAGGACAGGTAAAATAAAAAAACTGCCTTTTCCTTGCATTTTTCTTATGTTCAAAAATGTTATAATTTTTGATCATATCAAAGGTGAATTTTCAAAATCATTGCCCTTAAAAAACATCGAAAGGCTTGGAATCGATTGGAAAATGAGACAGCTGTGGTACGACACAGATTTTAATGAATATAAAAGAAATATTGAGAAAATAAAAGAATACATTGAAAAGGGTGATACATATCAGGTAAACTACACAATCAGATGTAGATTCAATTTTTCCGGATCGGTTTACAGAATGTATCTTGATTTAAAGGAAAGGCAGAGGGTACCCTACTCTGCCCTGATTAAATGTAATAATAATTTTATTCTTTCATTTTCCCCAGAGTTATTT
>JAOAAW010000175.1 GCA_026418655.1 bacterium
GACAGAAGATATGCTGGATATAAAGATGCCCTGTTAAGACAGGGATTACATCTTAATGAAAAATGGATAATAACTGGATATGGCGGTTTCAAAACCGGATACGAAGGGATGTTGAAACTATTGGGCTTAAAAGATAGACCGACAGCAGTAATTGCTCACAATGATATTGTTGCAATTGGAGCAATGAGCGCTGTATATAAAGCCGGTTTAAAAGTTCCTGAAGATATGGCTATTGTTGGTTTTGACAATATAGAAAACTCAAAATATCTGAATGTGCCATTAACCACAGTTGAATTCCCGATTGAAAAAATCGCAAAGAAATTGGTTGAAATACTTTTGTTAAGGCTGGATAGCAGTGATGGGAGAGTATATGAAAAATTTGTATTTGAACCAAAGTTGATTATCAGAGAATCCTGCGGTTATCCACAAAAAGGAGCAAAATCTGGAACGAACAATTATAAATAAATTACGAAGGATTCTGACAGTTGCATCATTTGTTCTCACAAATAATAAAACATCGGTTTTTTTCTATTTCATCTTTCCACCATATCTTCTGTTATCCATCCCTAAAAACTATCACAGGGATGATTACATAGATAGAGAAAAAAATTTTATTTTATATTGGAGGTGAATAATGATGAAAAAGCATGGATTTACTCTTATAGAGCTTCTTGTTGTTATTGCAATCATCGCGATTCTTGCAGCAATGCTTCTGCCTGTCCTCAGTAAAGCAAGAGAAAATGCAAGAAGAAGTGTATGCGTGAGCAATATGAAACAATTAGGTACGATTTTAAGCATGTACTCGCAGGACTTTGACGGGTATTATCCTCATTGGACATCTCAAAATATACTTCGCGCACTTGCAATATTGCAGACAGAAGGATATGTGAAAAATGTTGAAATCTTCATATGCCCTTCAGCCAAAAGAAGAGACCATATAGCAAAAAATCTACGCATTTCTCAAACCTGTCCTGGAACGTGTCCCGGGGGCGTGCAAAATCATTGTTCATATGCCTTTATTTCTCAGGGTGCAAATAACCTAGTTGCATCTGATCCTGCTTACAAAAACTGGGCACTTGTCACTGATGAAACAGATAAATGGTATTACAACATTGAAAGAAGAAGTTCAATCTGGCTGGCAAAACAGGATACCACTGCAAGCCCCTATAATCCAAGGATAACAGCTGCCAACTTAAATCATGGATGGCATGGATTGAATGTTCTATTTATTGATGGAAGTGCAGAGTGGATACCAGGACCGAACCTTGAAAGCAGAATTGGAAACCCAACTACTGGTCTTGGGTCCCTGATGAATCCTTTTACATTTGTTAATTAAGGAGGACACAATGAAAATATGTAAAAAAACAATAAGAGGTTTCACCCTGATAGAACTCCTTGTGGTAATAGCCATCATAGCCATTCTTGCAGCGACACTGCTTCCGGTTCTTCAAAGAGCAATGGAAAACGCAAGAAAGGCTGCCTGTCTCAATAATGTAAAAACCATGGGACTTGCGATACAGTTTTATTTACAGGACTATGATGATTATTTTCCTATGGTTAGGTGGGATACTTCTATCCCTTACTTTGAATACTGGGCACACTGGATGAGACAGATTGCTCCATATATTGACCCAAAGGTTGACCTATCAAACAAGACAATCAATGATTCCGCACTGGCCACTTCTATAGATAGACATATTCAGGCCTTTCAGTGTCCGAGCACATGGAGCTGTCTCTTATACACATCTGAC
>JAOAAW010000207.1 GCA_026418655.1 bacterium
GCTCGTCGGCAGCGTCAGATGTGTATAAGAGACAGGATTAATTATTGTTTGTTTCTCCGGATCAAATTGTACAAGATATCCGTCAAATGTTCCCATATAAATGGTTCCATCATCCGCGAGTGTTGCGGCATCAAGCGATGCCCATGGTTCTCTACCTTTAACTGCGGGAAGTCTCACATTAAGTTTCTCTAATTTATAATTTTCAAGATTAAATTTATACAAAATTCCGTCTTTGCCAGCGGTGTACAGATTACCTGAAGCGTCATGTGCAAATGAACGTGATACCTGATATCCCTCAGGCTCAAATGGCCTCGTTCCTGATATCCTCGCAATTTCCTTTATTACATCTTTTGCAACTATTTTCAACAATCCTTCATTATCAAGAACAATTATCCTTGTAAAATCTTTATTCCATGTCCATGTCAAATCTGAATTAAAAATTACATCCTCAGGTTGGAAGATTTCATCAGGAAGTTTTTCCTTCTGAATAACCTTCTCATTTTTCTCAATGACAAAAACTGCACCTTTGGTAAATTCCGATCTTGCAATAATTCCATATATTCTTCCATCATCAAGTTCAAAAAACCTAATAATATTGCGCTGATAAGGAGGAAAAGGTAAATCAATAATACGAAGAAAAAAATCAGTAGATCCTTCTGGAACTTTTGCGAGAGAAAAAACGGTGAAAATAAATATTATAAACAAAACAATCTTTTTCATATTCATAATCATTCCTATTCTGATGCGCTTAATCTATTGAATCTGACGATTGAATAAGGCATCTGTTTACCACCCCCAGCAGAAATAAACTTCATATAGATTGTTCCATCTTCAGTGACGCAGGCTCCTTGAGCATACAATGGATTAAATTCTGGATGGTCTTTTATTTTTATTATACCAAGGCACTCCACTTCTTTTTTCACCGGGTCATATTTCATAAGATACGGTGTTTTATCAATCACGTTTGGAAAATAGAAACACCCATCTTTCCCACAAACAGCAGCATGCTGATCTCCAGGCTTTTTGGCCTGTTCAGGATAGGACCTTCCAACATGCAAACAGACTATTGAACCATCTGTATCAGAATTTTTATCCTCAAATGAAATACTGAATAAATCAAATTCCATTACGTATTCTCCCTCTATTGCAACAGCAAAAATTTTTGTACCATCCTTTGAGATTATCATTGCGTATGGGTCTTTATATTGGCCCGGGCCCTTCAACCTAACAACAAGATCATATAACCTATCTACATCAGGGTCATACATCCAAATAATTCCAGGCCTACCGGTACCGAAAACCCTTCCATATTTATCAATAACAGTATACCTTGGATAACCGCCTGTTGTTCCAAGGTCTCTGACCCGACCAGTTTTTATATCAAAAATTAGAAAGTGTTGTTTTGGGTCACTCCAGTAATAAAGTTTTCCTCTTTTCCTGTCAATTGAGCCACCCATAATTCCTTCCTGCCTGCGCAAAATTCCATGATCAGTTATAAGATCAGTTTTAGGATTGAAAGAAAAAAGATGTCCCCCGGGATAACCCGTCGGATTTTCACCTAATTCCGGTCTTTCAGTGAAATTTTCGTTTCCCTGTTTTGTAGCAGCCCAAATTAATCCATTATCATCGACAAGTATTTTTGCGTGAAATTTGCTCTGGGAATCAAGGCCTTTTCCATATTCTCTTGTAATTCTGTGTGCATCAATGATATCCTCCCATTGAGAAGTTACGGGATTAAACCTGACAAGATGCGCACTTGAACCATAATTTGCCGTTCCAACATAAATGTTTCCGTCAAAACCAACTTCAATAGCAGTATATCCGCTTCCATTATGGTATGCCTCGGGTATCGGAAAGATTTCGCAGACAATAGGTCTTATTTCACCGGCAAAGACAGGAAAAATGAAAAAAACCAGAAAAAAACATAAATTAGCATTCAGAAGTCTTGTCTTCATAGTTGGGTTCCTGTCTATCAGACACTTTTAGAACTACCTTCGTATTTCTTCTCATAACATCAATCATTATCGCGAGATATTCCATTAAATTAAAATTGGGAGATGTTTCTGTTATTCTTTTCAACACATTATAAAGCAATTCAACCGAAATCAATCCACCTCTAAAAATTTCATATAGATCTTGAAAATCATCCTTTTTTATATTTTTCCAGATAGAAGTAATCCTTTTATAAATTTCTTCCTTTTTCACTTTTTCTATTGATTGCCTGTAGTGATCATTTAAAGCTCCCTCAGCATCCTTGCCATAATCGTATTCGGAAAGGTCCTCAGGCATAGAGTAAATAATATTCCTTTCTATTCTTTTTGCCTTTCTCACAAAAAGATTTCCTATCATGATTGGAAGTAGAATAAAAAGAACAGTAAAATAAATGCCTATTGCAGCCATTCCCACAACAATCGCGAATCCAGGTGTACCATAATAAACAATCCTTGTATACTCAAGAAACATACTGAGTATACCCTGTGGTCTGAAATTACCGATATGCCAGGGAGTTATGTCAATCACCATCAAAATTATCCCCACCAAAAGTCCCCTAACATATCCGTAGTCCAATGCATTTTCAACAGTTAGTTTATTTGGAAAACGAAATACTTTTTTCGAAACATCTGTAGTTTCTGGAAGAATTTTGGATGAGATAAATTTCAAACTTTCTATTGTACGATCTAAATCTTCATACATACCCGACACGACAAACTTCTTATTGAACATTCTGGGACTCCAGATTGCAAAGAACATAAAAATGTTGGATTCTTTGTCAGAACAAACTCCAATTCCTGTTTCTTTCTCCATACAAAAAATCTGCCATGTTCCGTCGGGTACATTAACCTCAACATTTTTCTGGTAGCCAAGTTTTGTAAGAATAATAAAAATATTATCATCAAATTTTTCATAATCCAACCATCTAAGTCTTATCTTCTGAAAGGCCTCTAATTTTTTCATCCTAAGCTATTTTATAACATATTCACGGCATACCCAAAAATTTTTACAAAAGTAACCTTGACTGTTTTTCTTTTTTTGTTATCATTACACTGATGAGAATAGGTCTCGGATTTGATATTCATAGACTGGAAAGGGGAAGAAAGTTAATACTCGCAGGAATTCAGATTCCTTTTCATTCTGGATTAAAGGGACATAGCGATGGCGATGTCATACTCCACTCAATAAGTGATGCTATTGCAGGTGCACTTGGAATTGAGGATATAGGAACAAGATTTCCGGATTCTGACGCAGCGACAAAGGGAATCGATAGCAGGTTAATACTTGAAAGTTATTCTCTTTCATTGAAAGAGGCAGGTGCAAAAATACTAAACCTTGATTTGGTGATTATAGCTGAAACTCCCAAGTTTAAGCCATGGTATGAACAGATGAAACAGAGTATAGGAGACATACTCAAAATTCGTCCCTCCTGCATTGGAATCAAAGCTAAAACCATGGAGGGCATCGGCGAAATTGGGGGAAAAAATGCAATTGCTTGCCTATCTTCGGTGTTGATCGATGATTCATGAATTTTCAATCTTCCCTTTGTCCTCTATAAATCTTGAAATAGTATACGCAAATTCAGATGATGTCTGAAATCTCATTTCTGGCTTATCAATCGTTGCCTTCCTTAAAATATCCTTAAATTGTTCAGGAATGGGTAAAAATTCTGAAAGTAGTTGCTGGGTTTTTCTGTATTTAAATATCACTTCTGAAATTCTTCTAAAATAATCCTGCTCATTTTTACCGGGAATTTCAGGAAGAGATAACTTAACAGTTAAAAGCTCGTCAATCAGAACACCAAGACTGTATATATCAGAGCGAGGATCTGACCTGCCTTCCTTTTGTTCAGGAGCTGCATAGGAAATATGGCTAAAACGTCTTTCACTGCCGGCCCTATCAAACAGATCCCTTTGCCACCATTTCCTTGGAACCTTGGCAATACCAAAATCAGTTATCTTAACAATCTTTAAATCATTTGAAATGAGGACATTCTCTGGTTTAATATCTTTATGCACAATACCATGTGAATGAATATGTACGAGCCCGCAGGCAATTTTATATCCAATCTCAACCAGAGTTATAAATTCATACTTTCCGGGCTCATGGATAAATTCATTAAGGTTCTTCCCGTCGACATATTCCATTATCATAGCATACCTGCCATTGAATCTTCCCCAATTATATACTTTTACAACATTTTCATGGCTGAGTTGCATGGCTATATTGGCTTCTCGTTCAAATTGCCTGATGACTTTACTTTCACTCGCTCCATAAATTTTTTCATTGAGAATCTTGATTGCCACAACTCTGCCATAGGTTGGTTTCTGAAGTTGCGAATAGGCTTTATACACAGTTGCAAAAGCACCAATACCGATCTTTTCCGCCAGATAATACTCCGAAAAATTTTTTGCCATAACTAAAATGAAACGAGCACAATATCTTCTGTTGATTTAATCTCTCTGGACAGGTCAACTATGGCTATCTTGCGTTCTCTTCCATAGCTTGCCGAGGTAAAGATGGTGAGACATCTATTATTGAACATTTTTTCAGGGGCCAATGGATCATGAGAACGAATAAGTACATTTTTCTTTATGGAATTCATAACCCTAAAAAAATAGCTTCGTCCGAATTTCATCCTTCCCCCAAATTCACCAAGATATTCACCATCTTTTTCCCTGAAATCCATCCAGAGTAATCTTGCCCAGTTTTCATCTCCTGGTGTTATTTTATCCCAGCAATCAAGATCTGACAAATCAGGAAGTCCAGCGTGTACGGCAACGAAACCATTCCCTGAAACTGCCAATGGAAAAGTATAAAAAATCTTGGAATATTCAATCGCCTCAATCTCGCTCAAAGTGTCCCAGAAATCAGATGGAGAGACTGGCTCTATCATATTCATTTCATGATTACCTGCCAGAAGAATTATCATTGAGTTTGATCTCTTTTCAGCAAGTAGGAAATCAATATTATCACGACTTTTTTCACCTCTATCAACATAATCACCAAGAAAAATTATGAAATAATTTTTTTTTCCGAACTGCTTTACAACGGATCTTGATGCCTGAACATCGCCATGAGTATCACCAACAAAAACTGCCTTGCCTTCTGGAGGAAGAGAGATTATATTTGACATATAATTTCGTTTAAATTGAATATTAATTTTTCAACCATGAAAAATTGGCTCCGCGGTTTCCATCGGAATTTTCTTATTTTAGTTCCAAAAAAGAATTTAGGCCGTGGAGGAATCGAACCTCCAGCCTTGGCATTAAGAGTGCCCTGCTCTGCCAGTTGAGCTAACGGCCCTTAATACAGTTTTATTATATCATACCGGTTCAAACTTAAAAATACGGAATGTTGTAATTTTTGGATACAATAATGGAAGCTAGTTTACTATTCTTACAATAGGTGATGCATGATAATTCAGAAAACCCAAACGCGCCTGGCCCGAATCGAACGGGCAACCCTCTGCTTAGAAGGCAGATGCTCTATCCTGTTGAGCTACAGGCGCCGCTTAAAAGTATATTTTTTTTTGGATTATCAGTCAAGATGTTATAATAATCTTCATGGAAAAAAAACACAATGAAAAAAATCTGAAAATTTTCAATTTTTTGTTTTTTCTTAATCCCCTGATACTGGCACTTATTGCTATTTATATGAAACGCTCTCTTTCCTACCAACCATCCCCAGAATTCTATGAGATCAACAGGAATATGAGAATTGTTCAATATTTTCTGTACCTTTCAGGACTCACTGTATTTTTCTTTATAGATGGTATTCTGAATATACTTCGAAAAAGAATACAATTGAAAAATCTGCCGATTTCACCACTTTTGCTTAACATTATCACGCTTGCCATCCTTGATTACATCGCCCTTTCAGGGTTTCTTGGATTTCTCATTTCAGGCAATATTTCGTGGGTAATTATCTTCTGCGCAATTTCTTTCTTTTCAGGTTTCAGATTTTTTCCAATCAGGAGAAGTACCAAGGAAATGCATGCATAGGTCTTGTTTGATAATCTTGATTTTATACCAACCGGGTGTATAATTTTTTTCATGCGGGATTAACTCAATGGTAGAGTGCAAGCTTCCCAAGCTTGAAATGCGGGTTCGATTCCCGTATCCCGCTCTTTTTAATATTGGATGAAAAGTGCCTAGAATTGAGTACAGATGTCAACGAATAGAAACAGAATTAAGGATTGATGGCATTCTGAATGAAAAAGAATGGCAAAAAGCAGAATGTCTGGAATTTTTTATTCCGGTAACACTTCAAAGACCGATTTCTCAGACAAGAGCGAAACTGTTGTACGACCATCAATATTTATATATAGGCTTCATGTGTTTTGACAAAGATATCATAGCAACACATATAAAAAGGGATAGCCCAACATGGGAAGAAGATGTTGCCGAAATTTTTATAATGCCATCTATGGAGAAAAAAACGTATTACGAACTTGAATTTTCTCCGATTAAAACAATTTTTGATGCCTTTATTCCAGACCCAGACTATTCAAAAAATGTCCTTGACTACTCAGGTTGGAATTGTGAAGGATTATTAATTGAAAGTTTTATTTTCGGTACTATAAATGACTCCTCTGATTCAGATAATTATTGGTCAATTGAGATTGCTATTCCCTTTAAAAGTTTACCAACTCTTGAAAATATTCCTCCTGAAAAGGGCACAAAATGGTTGTTTCACCTTGCAAGATATGATTATTCTTGCTTTTTAAAAAATTACAGAGAACTATCTTCCTGTGCACGTCTGACCGAAAGAAACTTCCATAAGTTTGAAGAATGGCTCGTCCTGATTTTTGATTAGTAAGTAGTGAAGTATTTTATCGTAAGATAAATAACAATAATGGTAAAAATCAAGGCGAGATATGGGGGCATTATTATATAAAGAACCCAAAATAGTATTACGGCGATTGGACCCAGGACTATTATTGTACTTGCCTTAATAATTTCCTTTTTATTTCGTCTGATCTCTTTAAAAATGTCCTTATCGATTCTGGAATATCCACAATATTTGCAATTATTTACTCCTCCTTGATTATCAAAACTACACTCTGGACAAACCCAGATAATCCCTTTTTGTATTTTTAATTCCTTCTCTGCTGTTTTTATTCTCTGTAAAACATAAGGCATTTCCATAATCTGATATGCTTTTTTATAAAATTCGATGGCCTTTTCGTAGTTTTTTCTATCAAAATAGATATCTCCTGCTGAAACATATGCATTTAAGTTATCAGGCTGTTTTTCTATTGTATATAGCCAATCGTTCAAAGATCTTTCTTCTTCCATTCTTTGCCGAATCTTTTCTTTTGATGATAAAATGAAATTAATGATTATATCCGCAGCAGGCAGAGGTAAAAAAGAAATTACACCAACCATTATCATATCCTGTGAAAAGAAAGATTTTATAAACATCAGGACAGAAATCGTCAGACAAAAGATAAAAATTAATCCTTCAGATAAAGTAAGGTCCTTTTCTATAAATCTGGCAAGGATGAAATAATAGAACTCAATGCCGAGTATAACGAGACCAATTCCTAACCAAAGTCCAAGAAAATATGCATCTGCCATTAAATCTTGCTATTATTGATAACTTTAAGAATAAATCTCAGATTTTCAGCGGCTTCTTCAAGAGTTGTCAGTTCGTTGGGTTTTCCCTCTAACAAGTTGAGGAATTCATTTGCCTGAAAAAGATAATAGTCGAAAATCTCATTATGAAACTCATCAATCTGTTTCCAGTTTCCCGAATCATCATCCGCAAATAAAATTCTTGACAAAAATCTTGTTGCAAGTGCGTACTTTAGATTTCCTTTTGTTCCGGCGAGATCTATAACAAACTCATTAGGCTTCTGGAAAGCATTGCAATAAAAACTCACCAGTTTACCTGAAAACTGTCCTATTACAATAGCAGAATCATCAGTCTCTATTGTATCACCAAAAACAAGGTTTGAAGTCAATCCAAAACCATTTTCGGGGTTGCCGAGTATCCATTGAGAGAGATCAACAAAGTGTGATATGAAATCTCTGAGCACTCCACCTCCTGAAGTTTTTTTTGAAAAATAGATATTTGCATAATCAGGTCTGTATTTTCTGTAATCCTGGCCGCAGTAAAAATTTGCCATTTTAATCTCACCGACCATTCCTGAAAAGGCAAGTTCTTTAAACCTTCTGAATGAGGGAATGCTTCGCCTTGTATACCCAACAGCACATGGAATATTTTCTTTTTTTCTCAGATTTATAAGTTCTGCTACTCCATCAAGTGTTACTGAAAGAGGCTTTTCAAGAAGAAATGGAACTTTCCATTCACAACATCTTTTTGCCATTTCAACATGCAAATTTGCAGGAGTTGCAATTACAACGGCATCAAACTTTTTAATATCTATTGAATTAAAATTTTCAAATATTGAAACCAGTGGATATTTAATTTGTAATTGCCTCAATTTTTCAGTATCTGAATCGCAAACAGATAACTGACATTTTTCTGTTCTGAGAAAACCTTCAATATGTCTTTTACCAATTCCTCCACCACCAACAATCAGAACATTTTTCATTTTTTTGTATAGCCTCCGTCAACAAGAATATTTTCACCAGTTATATAAGATGAGGCATCCGATGCAAGAAATACTACAACACCCTTTATGTCTTCACCTTTAGCCATCCTTCCAAGAAACGTGCGTTTATTATACCTTTCAACAAAAATCTGCGGCTGTTTTTCAAGCAATCCTCCCGGCGAAATACAGTTCACCCTGATATTATAGGGAGCATATTTCGCAGCAAGATATCTTGTAAGAGATATCAGTCCTGCTC
>JAOAAW010000022.1 GCA_026418655.1 bacterium
TGCTTGGCGTGGATACGGCGGGTAACAAATACTTTACAGATTACACAGTATCTTCAGCTGATGCCAACGGTTTTACTGCATCAACTACAGGAACCGGGACTGCAGAAGGTGTTACGGTTACAATGACCTATACAAATGCTGCTGGTGCAACAATAAGTTATTCTGGATTGTAAGAAAAAATTTGATTATCGGTTGAGAAAGATGGAGGAAGGGATGCAAAGGAAGAAAATCCTAAAAAAGGGTTTTACCCTTGTGGAGTTGATGGTGGTTGTGATTATAGTGGGAATCCTTGCATCGGTCGCTGTACCAATTTACAGGGCAAACATTAAAAAGGCGATGGCTTCTGAAGGTGCAGCACTTCTTGGCTCTGTCTTAACAGCTCAGAGAATTTACTATGCAGAACACAACGTGTATACTACAAACAAGACTGTGCTTGGCGTGGATACGGCGGGTAACAAATACTTTACAGATTACACAGTATCTTCAGCTGATGCAAACGGTTTTACTGCATCAACTACAGGAACCGGGACTGCAGCAGGTGTTACGGTTACAATGACCTATACAAATGCTGCTGGTGCAACAATAAGTTATTCTGGATTGTAAGTCCCTGTTCAAATTTTTCAAGGAATTTATGAGTGTATGTCTGGGTATAGACATAGGGTCCTACTATATTAAAATTGTTGAGGGTTATCTAAAGAAGGATAGGTTTAGTATCAGGACCGGTGGTATAACAAGAAATCCCTTTCCAAATGCCCATATTTCACTCAATGAAAATACCCAAAAACAGTTTGCTGGTTTTCTAAAAGATTTTCTTAAAAGGATTGGTGTCAAAAGACGTGAAACTGTCTGCAGTATAACAGGACAGGATCTTATACTACATTACTTTGATATACCGAATGTACCTGAAAATGAAATAAGAGGTATTGTAGAACTGGAACTACTTCAAGTTATACCTGGCGGAGCCGAAAAACTGGAATTTGACTATACAATCCTTCCATCCCATAGGCCAGAGAAAAAGACTGTAATGCTTGCAGGTATTCCAAGGGCAAAGTGCGACTTTTTTGTTGAAACCCTTATTATGGCTGGAATGAGACCCATTATTATGGATGTTGGTGCTATTGCTCTGGCGAATTGCTATACAGCACTTGGTAAAGAAAAAGGAAACTGTTTAATAGTTAATGCTGGAGCCACGCATACGGACCTTGCAATCATTGAAAAAAATGGATTTGTTTTTGTTCGCGAGATTGATTTTGGTGGGGATTTGATAAACAGAGAGATAAGTCATTTGAAAAAAATTTCGTTTTCAGAAGCAGAACAATTTAAGAGAAATGAACAATTCAGAAGTGAAGTGGAAAAGATCGTAAGAGATGTTTGTGCCGATGCGTTGCAGGAAATATTAACCTCATTGAGATATTTTGAAACAAGGACAGATAAGAAGATTGAAAAATTTTTACTTACTGGGGGTTCAAGTCTGTTACCCGGATTTGTTAAAATTATTGAAGAAATTCTTGGAATCCAGGGTGAAATTTGGATACCGATGGCAAATTTATATCAGCATTGTAAAACTGATGAACCTGAATGCATTGCGGTTTGTTTCAGCCAGGCATTGGGTTTGGTTTCAAGGAAATTAGTATGATTGAAATAAATCTACTAAAGGCGAGGCAGGAAAGATTTTACCAGAAGGTATTATTGATTAGGATTCTGACCATCTATATTATTGGGTTCCTCTGTCTTATAATGATTCTTGGGGTTTCATACCTATCCAACAGAATTGCAATTAGGTCGGTTCTCGCTGGAATTAAGAAATATAGTGAGCACATTGAAAAACAGCAGGATGTGGTGGAATCCCTGAAAAATTACAAAGAGGAAATGGATAAGATTTCAAAATTTTTGTTCCTCGGGCAAGAAGAACTTAAAAAAAGGGTTCTTTGGAGCAGGAAATTTAATACAATTGTTAATTCCGTGCCAGAGGGTATTTCTCTTGGTAGAATGTTTCTTATGCAGAATCCACTAGGAGAAAAAACTCAAAGAGTATTTGTGATTGAGGGTTCAACTTTACCCGGAATCGAGGAATACAGTTCGGCAATATCAAAGTTTATGGATAATATTAAAAATAATTCTGCTTCGGAGTTTACTACTATCACACTTGTTGAGGTTAGAAAAAACGATACAGGAAAAGGCTCGCAAGGCGTGATCTTTAGAATTGAATGTGGATTAAAAGGGGAATAATGATTAACTACAGGACTTCTATAAAGACACACCTCATAATTATGATTGTACTTTATGGTGGTACATGGTTTATTTTGAATAATTTTGTGATGCAACAGCAACAAAAAATTTTGAAGGAATACAAGGAGAAAAAAGCAAAACTTGAATATGACTACTTAAGAATAAAAAACTACCCCGAATATGTTAAATCAATCCAGAGCATCATTAATTACGGAAAAGATAAGCTCAATAGATTCACTTGGTTAAACACAGGATACGATCCAAATCTTGTCTTTTTTAAACATATTTCTGCACTTGCGAGGAAAGCTGGAATACAGATTATAAGTTTAAATCTGGCTGATAGGGATAATGATAAATACTATTTCTGGGATGTTTCTTTTCAGGGCAATTTTTCAGGGATTTTCAATCTTATAAGAGATATTGAATCCTCACAGAAATTTTTAAAAATAGAATCAGCCGAGATTACAAAATCAGAAAATGCAGTAGGGATAACTGTGAAAATTTCAGGCATAAAAAAACTGGAGTAAAAAAATGGAAAGGAAAAATAAAAAAACATTAATTCTTCTTTTGATACTTCTTTTGGTGTTTATTTTTACATTTGTAAGAGCATTGAAACCTGTGAAGCCAAAAACAGTAGGTATTGCTCCAAACAAAAGTATTCAATCCGAGATATTATCTTTGAGTAATGAAGAAGTTTTTGACTTTCAGCAAATGGATTTATCTGTTAGCAGACTTAACTCAGTTATAAAAAGCCTCGAGCAACAAAAAGAAGAAGATATTGTTGCAATTGATGTAAAAAGAAACCCTTTTACAGTCCAGCAGGAATCAAAACTTATTCCAGGAAGAACATCTGAAACATTTTCTATTCTAAGGCAGGATTTTGTCGAAGCCCCAGATTTTAAGGTTTCGGGTATAGTTTATGATAAGGAAAAACCAATGATTATCATCGGTGATGAAGTTAAAGCAGAGAATGAAACAAAAAACGGTTACACAATAAAAAAGATTTTATCCGATAGAGTTGTTTTAAAGAGAGACAATAAAGAGTTTGTACTTTATGTCGGTTCTTCCGAGTTCAAAAATCTTACTGAGAGTATTATTACATCAGATGGCACACCAGTGGGTGATACCGGACTTTTTGTAAGAAATACGGTACCAGCTTTTTTATCAAAAAATTCAATTTCTGAAACCACTCAAGAGTCCAGTATTATGGAACAGAATATAAAGGTTGGTGATGGAAAAAGAATAAATACTTTAGCATTGCAAAATAATGAAAGTAAAAAGATATTAACAGTACAGATTGCTTCCTTCAGTAAAAATAGGAAGAATCAGGCAATTGAATTTGCAAAGAAGATTATGGTTGATGGTCATGAAAATGTGAGGGTAGAATGTATTAGGGATATGTATACAGTTAGGGTGGGCATTGCACAGAAAAAAGATGATTTAGTCCAATTGTATGAAGAACTGAAAAAGTATTCAGAGACATCATTTATTAGAAGTGCCTATCTAATTGAAAAAAGGATAGTGTATCCACCAAATATTAATCTTTAACCTGAGAGGATAAGATGAAAAGTACATTTTTAATTAAGTCTGCTTTAATGCTCTTTATGATTTGTTTTACTTGTTTTGCTCTGCAAAGGATAGATTCATTAACTTTCAATCAAACAAAACTTTCTCTTGTTCTTGAAATACTCAGCAAGAAAACAGGAATAAAGCTTATAGCAAGCTCAGATGTTGCAGATAGATTGATAACTGCGTATTTTGAAAATATTACTGCACAGGAAGCAATTGATAGTATACTTGCTGCTAATGGCCTTTTTAGAGAAAAATTACCAGATACAGAAATTTTTGTTGTATATCCTGAACAGAAAAGAATGGACAAACAGCCCATAAGTGCATGTTTTCAACTCAAATATACATTTTCAAATGATGTGGCATCTCAGCTAAAAAATATCGGTTTTGAAAAAAATATCACTGTTGATAGCAGAACAAATACGCTTATTGTTAGGGATTTACCTTCAAATGTTGAAATGATAAAAGAGATTATAGAAAAGATTGATGTGGAGTACATAAAAACTCCTGTTAAAACCGAGGTCCTTCCTCTGAAATATGTTCGGGCAGGTGACATATGGCCGGTAGTATTATCAATTCTTAAAAAAAATAAAGGAGAAAAAGATACTAAATCTGAAGCTTTGATTACAATTGATACAAATGCAAAAGAAACAGGAGATCTTGGTACTGCAAGAGCGGGTACAGGTAGTACTTCTGGTACAACCGGCGCATCAGGTACGACATCCGGAACTTCCGGAACAACCGGAATTACAGGTTCAACAGGAAATTACCCGGTTTTGACTGGCCAGAGAAACCGCACTATAAGTGGAAAGGTACAAATTGCGGCTGACGTGTCTTCAGGTTTTTCGATTTTTCCGGATGAAAGGACAAACAGTTTAATCCTCGTTGGTACACAGGACTTTATGCGGGAAGTTAAAAGTATTATTTCTTCACTTGATAAACCATTACCACAGGTTTCCATAGAGGCAATGATCGTTGAATTAACAGAAAATGCAACAAAAAATCTTGGAATATCCTGGGGCGACAATACAGGAACTCTTGGAAATGTGACAGGAACATTCAAGACTATAATTCCTGGGTGGGATACAACTGGTGAATTAAACTGGGCAGGTCTTGTTGCAAGCATAAAAGCACTTCAGGCAAAAGGAGAAGCAAATATACTTGCTAATCCAAGAGTAACAACTTTAAGTGGTACACCGGCAACAATTCGTATAACCAGCAATATTCCTGTTGCTCCTGTTGTAACAACAACAGCTACTGCCGGTGGTGGTGGTACGACAATAACTCAGTACGAATACAGAGATATAGGGATTATTCTTGTTACTGTTCCATATGTTGGTGATGATCATACTGTAACGATGGAGGTTTCACCACAGGTTTTCGCAGCAAAACAATCGGCATTTTTTAAGGATGCGGTTGAAACATCTGAAAGGTCGACTCTTACCAGAGTTATGGTTAAGGATGGGGAAACAATAGTAATAGGTGGCCTTTTGAGTACAGAAAATACAAAGGGAGATAGCAGGGTTCCAATTCTCGGATAAGTTTTTCCTTTCTTGTTCAGCAACAAAAC
>JAOAAW010000096.1 GCA_026418655.1 bacterium
TATACTGACCTTTCATTCACTGTGAATATAGCAGACCTTGAGAAAGCATATGAAATTTCCAGAAAATTAGGCGAAGAATTGAAGTGCAAAAATGTAACATCAGATAGCAATATTGCAAAAATCACTGTGATTGGACTTGGAATGATGAACCATCCAGGTGTTGCAGCAAGAATGTTTAAAGCCCTGGCAGATGCCGGTGTTAACATTGAAATGATAAGCACTTCGGAGATAAAAATCTCCTGCATCATAAGAAAGGAAGAAGGCCATAAAGCACTAAAAGCAGTGCATCAAGAATTTATCAAATAGAGGTTAAAACAAGGATTCTTCCTCAGCCATTAAACTTACTTGAGAAGCATCCCCAAGATTAATTTTTTGAAGATTGCCTGCGAGAAATGCTGAATATCCAATTACAGAATCAGTTAGAACAACATTTTTAACATTTGCATTATCATTGATAATACTGTTCTGGACTATGACATTAGACATGCTCACATTCCTGCCTATTGAAACAAATGGGCCAACAACACAATTTCTCAATTGTGCTGACGGGTCAATAAACACAGGTTCATTGATAACAACTGTTGGAAGAGAGCCAACAGAGGGCCTGTTCTTTTCAAGAAGATATCTGTTGGTTTCAAGCAGGGTTTCAGGTTTTCCACAGTCAAGCCAGACCTTTGCAGGAATACCTATTATTTTTTCTCCTTTTTCTATCATCATTTCTATTGCATCTGTGAGTTGAAACTCATTTTTTGTTCTTCTATCTTGAGTTATGAGTTCTTGGAGACAATCGAAAAGAAGCCGGCTGTTTTCAAAAAAATACACACCACAAAGAGCAAGATTGGAAATAAAAGATTGTGGTTTTTCAACAACCTTTGTAATTATACCTGTACCATCTGTAACTGCAACCCCGAATCTTCTAGGATCTTCCACCTCTTTCAGTACTATCCAACTAATACCATCCTTTATCAGTTCTTTTGTATCTGCTTCAACAAGGGTATCACCTAGATTTATAAAAACAGGCCCTTTTACATATTGGGCAGCAAGAGAAATAGCATAACCCAGACCCAAGAATTCTTCCTGTCTGACAAAAATAGCATCTATCGCCTGATAATTTTTCTGAACAAATTCAACAATTTTATTTCCTAAATGTCCCGTAATAAAAATTATTCTTTTTATACCGAGAGATTGCACATAATCAATCAGATAACCAAGAATTGGCTTACCTGCGACAGGCAAAAGTACCTTTGGCAAAGTAAAAGTATGTGGTTGAAGCCTCTTACCAATTCCAGCAACGGGAAGAATACCTGTTATCTCATCCATTGCGTAATAATTATAGCATGCTATGAAGAAATAGAATATAGTTTATGGTATAATCGTTTTCATGGCTGAATATTCAAAACAATGGAACTTTAAGCAGGAACTTGATGATACGTGGGAAGCAATATCTGAAAAAGAGTTTGTTATAGAAAGAAAATCAGGTTTACTAACAATTGAGAATTCTGTTGATAAGGATGCTCCTGTATATCTGAGACCCTGCTCGATTTATGGAGATAGAATGGACATACATCTGGCGGATCTTGGTGAAAAATCAGGAATTTTTATCTGTGGCTTTCTGGCAGGGTTTGAGTATATAAATCTCGTCGTTGACCACAAAAAAGGTAACGTTCAAGTATTCACGCACGAATTTCACAAAAAACAACCAAGGTTTTCAACTGCATTTGCTGCAAAAAAAATTAAGACAATAACGCTCATCAGAAATCAGGACACACTACCCGGTCTTTCTTACGAAGGTTGCAGAGTGAATATTTTGATTAACAATAGCAATGTTGGAGAAATCAGACATATTGACTTCCTTCCTGAATGTCTTTTTATGTTCGGGCTGAAAACAAAGGGTAAAATAGCAATTGCAGGATTCTCAATATCAGGAAAACGCAGACCAAGGCCTGAATATCTTGAAATTGGAATATGGCAACAATCTATAAAACGGACAATAAGAGAAAATGTTGACAGTCTTATTGAAGGAGTTAAAAAAGCAGCTTCTGAAAATGTACAGATTCTGGTAACACCTGAAACAAGTTTAACTGGTCTGAGAATAAGTGAGGAGTTAAATGATAGAAACTTGATTCAAACAGAACTTATGAGATTTCAGAAAGCCATATCAAAAATTAAGAATGCACCTTACACTCTGATAGGATATCCGGAATGGATTCCAGGTAAACCTGTTGAAGGTTCCACAATTGATATGGTCAAAATTAATTGCCACAGATTTGTTCGACCAGATGGAACACTTGGTCCAATGATGGCCAAGGTTCATTCATGTGAAGAAGGTTTCTGGCATGGTAGAAACTATAATCTCCAGAAGGTTTGCAACACAGAAGTAGCGGTTGGTATCTGTCATGATGCACATTATCAGGATGTCTGGGCAGTTGGTGTAATGGCAGGAGCCAGATTATGTTTACATCCAGCAGCAGGAGGAACACCACATGGAAAAATTCCTGAAATCCTTAATGGGATGCGTAATCTTGGAACAAGCCTTGATGCTTTCTGGATAAGGGTTAATGCGGGAGGGGGTTCAGCAATTGTTTATCCGTGCAAAAATAGAAAACAGCCAGAAACGATTCTGGCTGTCCCCGATGATCTTACAGAAAGGAACCCATCATATCCTGATTATACTTATATGGGCGATATGTTTACGAAGGCAAGGATACGGTTATGGGATGCAACAGGCTGTTATCCACTAAGAACATTGAGAAGCGGTAAGAAATACAATATATGGAAAAAACTCATTCCTAGAATTCAAGAAGTTTAGGAATGCTTTATAGCGTCATAAAATTTCTGTCTCAAAAAATACAACCTTTCAAACGGCAGAGATGCCTTTATATGTTTCCACCTATTACATACAAAAGGCTTATCACCAAGATAATCATCAAAATTAATCAAATTTTTTTCCATTGCATCCTGCCAACGACTAAAATTGAAATATTCTGACCAGTTTTCCATCTTGCCACCTGACTTCCACACATACTCAATGACCCCGGCAAGTTTTCTGTTCCCTCTTGAAAGTAAACACTCTATAGTACTCATTTCATAAGAATGAAATTTAAGAGAAACATAATGATTTTTTGAAAAATCTTTTATGAGTTTCTGTTTCATTTGTGAGTATTTTTCACAATCAGGAAATTTCTCGCATTGGAATGGTGTATGAGGTTTGGGAACAAATACATTGAAGGCACATTTGACGCTAATTATATTTGAAATTTTTCTGATCAATTTTTCTATCTCTTCAATTGTCTCATCTGTTTCGCCGGGTAGGCCCAGAATGAAATATAATTTAATTTGTCTCCAGCCAGATTTTTTTGCTGCACTTGCAAGAGTCAGCAATTTATCATCTGAAATTGGTTTACCTATGTGTTTTCTTAGACTTTCTCCTGTTTCAGGGGCAAAGGTCAATCCTGTCCTTCTTACCTGACTTATCTCATTTGCCAGATGGAATGAAAAACTATCTATCCTCAAAGAAGGAAACGAAATTGCAACATTTGTATCTTTGAATTTATCGGTCAAACCTCTCACAATCTTCTCCATTTCTGGATGGTCTGCTGCTGAAAATGAGAGAAGAGAAATTTCTTCATAGCCAGTGTTTTTGTAGGCTTCCAGGGCAATTTCAATAATCTTTTCAGGGCTTCTTTTTCTTACGGGCTTCCAGCAAAACCCACCCTGGCAGAAAAGACAACCCTGAGGACAACCTCTCATAATTTCAATAGATAAACGATCATGTACGATTTCACATAGCGGTACAATCCATCTTACAGGAAACGGTGCATTTTCAAAATCTTCTACTACACGTCTTTCTATCTGTGATGGAATGCCATGAATTTTTGGCTTAACACTTTCATCTTCAACAGCATGGTATAATGGAGGAACATATATACCCTTGATTCTGGCAAGCCCCTTTAAAATTTTTTCTCTTGACAACCCTTTTAATCCTTTATAAGTTTCAATAAGTTCTATTATTACTTCTTCTGCTTCGCCTACTATCCAGACATCAATAAACTCAGAAAGAGACTCGGGATGAAATGAACAGCTACCACCAGCAATAATTATCGGCTCTTTCTCTTTGCGATCAGAAGAATAAATTGGTATGCCTGCAAGTGCCAAAAGATTTAATACATTAGTATAATTCAACTCTGAAGAGATGCTAAACCCAACGAAATCAAAGTCTTTTAGGGGTTTTTTTGATTCAAGAGTGAATAAAAATGTGTCGGTGTTTCGCAAAATTTGTTCAAAGTCATTTTGTGGAACAAAGAACCTTTCACATGCAACGTCTTTAATATTATTGATAATGTCATACAAAATTCTTATCCCAAGATTTGACATTCCTACTTCATATATATCGGGATATCCAATGGCTATCTTAATAAGAGCATTTTCAGTATCAGGATGTAGGGAATTTATCTCGTTGTTGAGATAAACGACTGGTTTTTGGATGGAGCAAAGAATATCTTCAAGATTGACCATTTTTCAGAAGAGAGTGATATTCTTCCACAGGTTATAAATTGTCGCAACACAAATGAAACTTACAATTAAAGCAGACCCGCCATAACTTAGAAAAGGTAGAGGAATCCCCGCCACCGGTAAAATTCCGCATGCCATTCCTATATTTACAAAAATTTGTATAAGAAACATCACCATAATTCCTGTACCGACAAGTCTTCCAAATGAATCCTGAGTTGTTAACGTAATTTTCAATACCTGATTTAAGAAAACATAATAAAGGAAAAGTAAAACCAATACTCCAACAAGCCCAAATTCTTCGGCAAGAAGACAGAAGATAAAATCTGTATGGAATTCGGGCAGGAAAGCAAGTTTCGTTTGTGTACCTTTCAGAAATCCTTTTCCAATAATTCCACCGGAACCAATTGTTATCTTTGACTGAAGAATGTTATAACCTTTACCAAGAGGATCCTTCCATGGATTTAAAAAAATGATTAATCTCTGTTTCTGATAATCCTTTAATCCCATCCATAGAACAGGACTCAGAAGAATCCCCACAAACAGCAAAATCAAAAGATGTTTTCTCTTTGCTCCTGCAAGATACGCCATGGAGAAAAAAATCATAATGAACAAAAACGCAGTTCCAAGATTTGGTTGAATGAGTATAAGGAAAAATGGAATCCCTGTTATCAGGACACCCCCCAAAAGGGTTGTAAATCTCTGCATATCTCGTATTGAAAAATATCTCGCCAGAACAACAATCAATACAAACTTTGCAAATTCAGAAGGTTGAAAATTGAACCATCCTATCTTCAACCATCTTCCAGCTCTACCGGTACCAACTGCAAGAACCAGAAGTAAAAGAATAAGTGTAACAAAATATAAAATATGAGCAAGCTTATGCCAGTGTCTATAATCAAAATTTTTCAATGTAACAAATATCAATATTGCAAAAATCAACCACAGAAATTGCTTTATATAAACAGGTACAGAGATTGAAACTGGAGATATACTTCTGGATGCGCTGTAGAGTAATAATAATCCAAGTGCAGCAAGTATAGCAGTAACAATCAACAAATTTTTACCGGGATTGTTTCCTTTATCCATTTTATTCAAACCCCTGACTGCCATAGGGTAATGACTGAATAGTGGTTTCAGAAATTGAAGTCTCTACCCCTGTATTTTCAGAAGTATAAATTTTTCTGACAATATTGCCTGCTATTCTTGCTGCCTGGGATGAACTTGCTTCATCAAGAAATACGACAATAGCAATATTAGGACTATCTGCTGGTGCATAACAGGCAAAGGCCCCCCTTGTTGGAAGTCCAAGTTCTCTATGCGCAAC
Organism: bacterium; assembly: GCA_026418655.1. GTDB lineage: Bacteria > Ratteibacteria > UBA8468 > B48-G9 > DTJG01 > DTJG01. Next base: position 5,837 of record JAOAAW010000096.1, read on the forward strand.
CTGGGCTGTACCAGTTTTGCCAGCAATTTCAATACCCGGAATATTGGCTCCTGCACCGGTTCCAAATTTCACAACGTTTCTCAAGCCTCTTCTTAATATTGTAAGTGTTTCATCAGAAATGAAAATGGTTTTTTTAAGAATTGGCTGAAATTCCTTTATAATCTTTCCATTCGGAGAAACTATTTTCTTCACAATGAATGGCTTCCATAAATTACCACCGTTGGCAACAGCGGAAATCATCGCGCATAATTGAATAGGGGTTGTTGAGATTGCACCCTGTCCTATGGCTATGTTAATTGCTCCACCAGATTCTTCTGGAGATGGAAGATTCCCCGCCCTTTCTCCCGGTAAATCAATGCCTGTTAGTTTACCAAAATCAAAAACCTTTGCATATTCACGAATTTTGTCAGTTCCCAATTTCATTCCCACAGTTCCAAAAAAAATATTGCAGGAAAATGGAAGTGCCTGGTTTATATCAACCCATCCATGCCCTTCTTCCTTCCAGCAATGAAACTCTCTGTCACCAACTTCCATGCTGCCCCTGCATTCGATCCTATCATGTTCTCCAATTTCTCCGGTTTCAAGGGCCGCAATTTCAGTAATAATTTTAAAAATAGAACCAGGCGCATACTGACCAGAAATTACTCTATTAAGAAATGGATTCTTCCTGCTATATGGAGCTTTAAGAAACTTTGCAACATTAAGGGGTTCAAATGTTGGTTTACTTACAAGAGCGAGAATTTCTCCATTCCGCGGGTCCATCACAATTATTCCACCAGCTTCATCTCCTAACTCTTTAACACATATTTCCTGAATACTCTGGTCAACAGTAAGAAAAAGGTTATTGCCAGGAATCATGGCTATCTCCCTTAAAATTTTCCTCTGGTGTCCGCGCGCATCAACCTCTATCTGATAT
>JAOAAW010000099.1 GCA_026418655.1 bacterium
GGTAACCTTAAGATATGGACCCGATATGTGGGTACCCAGCAGTTTCATGCCAACATTACCCGGTAAGTTATTTTTTCTAAAAGAACTGGCAGGGCCATTGGTTGCTGAGTGTAACTAAGAAAAAAGGCGGAGGTGCAAAAAACCTCCGCCTTCAAGACTTTACAAGAAGTTATTTTGCTACCTCAGAAGGCTTTTCTCCATGTTTCTTTTTCCATGCGGATTTCATTTTTTCTTTCATCTCTGCCCTTAATTGTTCAAGTTGCTGCCTTTGCTCAGGTGTAAGAATTTCATCGATCTGTTTCTGTGTACTTTCAAAAATTGCCCTTGCTTTTTCTCTTCTTTGCTCAGCAGTTAGCGTGGTATCCTGTTTAAGGGCAGATAGTTGTTCACGTCTGCTTTTTTGGATCTCCTTAATCTTTGCCTTCTGTTCTTCTGTCAAATTGAGTCTAGAGTAATGCCCAAGGCCCATCTCACCTGGTGCTCTTTTAATACCCAGACCCAGGCCTCCTTTCTCTCCCGCACCTTTTACTGCTGGATTATCAGCTGCCATAAGTATGAATGCACCGGCAAGAGTTAATATTGTTGCTGTCATCAAAATTTTTCTCATTTTTCTCACCTCCTTTCTATGATATTTTGACGAAATTAAATTGAGAATGGTTTAGCAATATTTTTGACCGAACTTATAATATTACTTTAAAATTTAAACATATGGAAACATTCGGATTTTTCTTTGCGGCTTTCATTACAATTTGTTTTGCAAGACCTGTGGCAACGTATCTTAAAATTCCCACACTAATAATTTATATTGTTGCGGGAATTCTTTTTGGTCCTTCAGGAATAGGACTTGTAAAAGATGTATCTTCCCTGAACTATTTTTATGAACTCGGAATAATTCTTTTAATGTTTTCTGCAGGACTGGAATTGAAAATTCACCCGATCAAGAGACCTGTAAAACCCCTGAATAATCTGCTTGTGTTTAATATTCTTATCCCTTCTCTGGCTGGATTTTTATATGGATTCTTAGTCGCAAAGTATTTCTATCTTGGTTTACCTTTCTTTATTGCTCTTTATATGGTAACACTTTTTTCTTCACCGGCTTCTGAAGTGGTTGTTCAATTATTCAGGGAATTTCTCAGAAAAATGGACTACAAAAAGAAGCAGTTTTCAAATCAACTTGTGATAAGTTCCATACTTGCAGATTTGTTCAGTCTTCTAATTTTTACGATAATTCTGGCTTTACACCTTTCAAAAGAATTTTATGATATTGTTAAATTTTTTATTTTTGCAGGTGTATTTTTCTTTCTGATTTTAAAAGTATTACCTGTTCTTCATGAAAAGATATTGATAAAACTCAAGGGAATGACTTCTTCTGAAGACGAAACAGCAACTCTGTTGATGCTACTGGTTATAGTAGTAACCATGGGCACTATAATAAAAATTCCACCTGTGGTATGTTCTTTTTTTGCAGGAATTTCTCTTGCAAATATCCACATCAACAGAATGGTTAGAAATAATATAAACTTTATTGCATCCGGAATTTTTGTACCGATATTTTTTCTTATCGTTGGTTCAAGGGTGAATCTTCAAATTTTTTCATTGATTGAAAATTTAACTCTCGGTCTGATAACCATCGTAGTGCTGATCTTTGTAAGGGCATGTGCACTCTATATAACCGCAAGAACAGAAAATTTTTCATTTAAAGATTCAATTGGATTTGGATTTTCTGTTGTTCCGCAATTAACTGGCGCACTTGCAATAAGTGTTGTTTTTTTTAATTCCGGTATACTTCCTGAAGTTCTCTTTAATTCCGTTGTAATCCTTTCTATTATTACCACAATTTTAGGTACCGTTATTGCAAGAATTTTGTTATTCCCTGGAATGAAACAGGAAATAAAAGGATTGTCTCTTATAGATGATTTCTATTCCGAACTGAAGCCTTTCAATCTATTAACACCTATCTGTGATATTGCAAAACGTTTGAAATATACCGAATTATCAGTTTACCCGGTTGTCGATAATGAGGGCATATATAAAGGGGTTATACATCTTGATGATGTACGTGACACAATGTTCAATGAAGAAATAGCATGTCTTGTAATTTCTGCAGATGTCATTGATAGCAATTATCCTTTTATAGAAACAGATTCAACGGTTCAGGAAGCAATCAAAATTTTCAGTGACTTCAAAATACACGCAATCCCTGTTGTTGAAATTGTGGATGGTAGATATTATTATACAGGCATGATTTCATTACAGGATATACTTCCTGAGATTCATTATATCCGCGGCTAATTTTATTTCCTTTCTTTGAGATACTTTTTTATTTCATCCAGATTGCCTGCAGTCTTTTTTGGATTATGTGCAAAATATTCTCTTATCAATTTTCTAAGCAGTTCTTCCCTTCTGTAATAAAGCCTTTTCAACTTTCTTGGTTTATGTTTAGCAAGTGCGTAATGAGCAATTATGGGAAGTGCAACCGTTGAATCAAGATAACAAACTATTGCATCAGGTAGCATATTTGGATCTACTTTTCCCCAGGAAACTGCTTCATGCGGAGTGGCTCCTGATAATCCGCCGGTATCAGGTCTTGCATCAGTAATCTGAAAAAAGTAATCATGACCCACTTCCCTTATAAGCAGAACCTCCTGAATCTGTGGTTCTGTTTGAAGAAGAAAATTCTTGGGACTTCCTCCACCAACAAGAAAAGCAGCGGATTTTCCACCAGACCTTTTGGCATCAAGAACTATAGCGGTTGTTTCGTTAACATCAATGGATGGGTTAATTTTAAGTTTGTTTCCTTCAATCTCAAGACCAGCAATATTCATTCCTATTGTTGAATCCCCCGGTGAACTTGTGAATAGTGGTACCCCTGCTCTATATGCCGCGGCAACTATCGATACTCCAGGACAATTATTCTGTCGTTCAAATTCGTCCGCATATCTGCCAAGAAGATGATAAAACTCACTTGTTCCCATTTCTTTCTGGAACTCCGGTTGAACAAGAATGGACTTCAAAATTTTATCCGTCTGCATCAAACAATCGGTATAGGCAAGAAAGATATCATAAATTCTGACCACATCATTTTTTCTTAAATCGGCATCATCAACAAGATGGGTACCCACGTAAAGTGGCAAATTAAATGCAAAATGTAAATCATGATACAGGTTTGCCCCAGTGGCAACAATCCAATCAACGAACCCAGCTTCAATAAGAGGAACAATTGTTGAAGCACCTAACCCGGCAGGAGTCAATGCTCCTGCTAAACTCATTCCAATCGTTACATCTTCTGCAAGCATCTTCTCGGTAAATAGTCTGCAGCCTTCTTTTAATCTGGCTGCATTATATGCAAGAAAAACATTATCCACAAGTTGTTCAACTGTCATCTTCCCATTTATTCCTGGTGGAAGTATTCTCTTCCCTGAAAGATATTTGCTTTTATGGGGACATTTCTTTTTTCTCATCCAATCAGGTAGTTCGCTTATGTCTTCTCTTATTCTATGTGTGCGTTTCATTCAAACCTCCCTGTTAATTGTAATGGTTTTTGCAGGCGGAATGCTATTAAAATTGGTCGCTGTGGCATAAGAATAGGCACCGATATTTTCAACATAAACAATATCACCGAATTCAAGTTCCGGTAATTCTTCACTGACTGAAATAACATCAAGCGAATCACAGGTTGGACCAGCAAGGGTTGAAAGTTGGGATGGACCTTTCTTAAATACCTTGTACTGGTATTTACAATGATCATAGATAATACCTGAAAGGCATCCGTAGACGCCATCGTCAAGATAGTACCAGTGTTTATTGTTCCTGATTGACTTACCGATAACTCTTGTTATTAAAATACATGCCGGACCTATTATAAACCTTCCAGGTTCAGCTATAATTCTTATACTTTTATCAAACAATCTATCTATTTCACCACTGATTTTTTCTGCCATTGAAGGGAAAATATCAACCTCATTATCAAAATGAGTTATTGGAAACCCACCACCTATGTCTAAAATTTCAAGTGGAATTTTCTTAAGCAGCGCATCATGGAATATGATAGACGAAAGTTCTAGTGCCTCAAGAAAATTAGAAACTTCAAAACATTGGGAACCCACATGAAAACTAACACCCACCGGTTTAAGTCCCAGCTGAATAGATTTAATGATAAGTCCTATTGCGTCGGCTGGTTCGACACCAAACTTCAAAGAAAGCTCAACCACAGAGCCAACATTGGGAACTTTTATTCTCACAATGACCCTTGCCCCGGGAAAAATTTCCGCAATTTTATTCAGCTCATATTCAGAATCAAAGGTCATAAGGTCTATTCCACACCTGGCAGCAAATCTCAATGTTTCCGGTGATTTGACCGTATTGGCAAATATCACTCTATCCTTGGTGACCCCCAACTTAAGAACACTCTCCATTTCATTTCTTGAGGCAACATCAAACCCAAAATTTTTGCCAGCTAAATATTTCAACACTGATGGATGTGGATTTGCTTTTACCGCATAGAAGGGTTCAACCCTCGGAAGTAAACTTTTGAAAAGACTAACCCTTTTTTCAATCTCGGAAATAAGAATAACAAAAAGTGGTGTTCCATATTTTTTTACAAGGTCCTTTATAAGTTTTTCTTTCGCAATTTTTTTTCTTCTATCCTGTATCTTCATTTGATCGACGTTTTTTGTTTTCGTAATTATTGACCCAGATAATCATACTGGAAGGTTTTCTGTTTGCCCAGGAAAAATATGGTATCGCATTAAATTTAACTTTATTAAATTGATATTCTGGAATTCCTTTTCTGTAAAGAAAATTTGTGTCTCTGTTTAACATACCATAGCCAGAAATTCTAATGATGCCATGAAAATTTTTGTCTGTTCCCTCTTCGAAGGATTGTGAGGGAATGAATAAATTAAAAATATCAAAATTGTTATCGCATCCTTCTAGACAATATACAAGCGGCCCCCTACAGATTGCAACACAGTTTCTATCAGATTCTATTGAAGGATTGCCACAATACAGTTCAGGTTTGATATCAAAAAACATTTCAAATGAACAATCATCTATAATTTCCAGGGTAAAATAACAGGATTCTTCTACAGTAAATACTCTATCTTTGAATTTTATTCTTGTAATGCTGCTCCAATCTGGAATTCTGAGATGAATTTTGATTTTTTCATTACCTTTCTTTTTCACATCAATTTTTACATTCCCGTCCCAGGGATAATCTGTTTCCATGTTAATCAATACTGTTTCCCTGTTTTCAAGTGTAATTCTTGCTCTGCTTTTATCATAAAGATTAATCCAGATCTCATCGTTTCCTGTTGCATAAAAATATGAAGCCAAACTTGCCATAAATCTTTGAAAATTTGGCGGGCAACAGGTACAATCATACCATTGTTTCCTAAAATGATCCCCGGTTGAAGCAAGAGGATTCACATAGAAATATTCTGTCCCTTTAAGGGAAATAGCAGCAAGAAACGCGTTATACAATACTCGTTCAAAAAGATTGAAGTACTTTACATCCTGCCGCACAAAAAACATTCTGTAAAGCCACATCATTAACGAGATAGAAGCACATGTCTCACTGTATGCCATTAAATTTGGTAGTTCAAATTTTAGACCGATGGCTTCATGCTGATACCGGGAACCTATCCCACCTGTAATGTAATACTTACCTGAAAAAAAATCTTCCTCAAGCAATCTAATTCTTTCATAATAATCTTCTCTTTTTGTTTCAAGATAATAGTCAGTTGCACCGCACAGCAGATACATAATCCTTACCGCATGTCCCATTACTTCATTCATTTCAAGAAAACATTTGTTTCCAAGGTGAGTATAAGGCATTTCCATAAGCTTTCCTGCAAGTTCAAGATATTTCTTATTATTCGTGGTTCTGTATAATTCTACCAGTGCCATCTCAACCTCTGGATGACCATCGTTAACACTGAGTTCACCATTATCATATTTCTTTGTGATGTAGTTTGCCCATTTGATTGCAATATCAAGAAATTTTTCTTTGCCTGTACTTCTGTAATGGGCAATGGCTGACTGAATTAAATGACCCCCACAATACAGTTCATGGCTATTTTCGAGAAATTTAAATCTATATTTTTTAAAACTTCCTGTGTAATATGTATCAATGTATCCAGAGGGTTCTTGCGTCTTTCTCACAAGATCTATCATTTTATCAAGAAATTTCTCCTTCCTTTTGTCTGGGTAATTCTGTAAATCCCAGGATATAGCTTCAAGCCATTTATAAAGATCCGAGTCTGTGGCAAGCCTTCTGGTGATCTCCTTTTTCGAAATACCTGCGGCTATTTTAAAATTTTCTACTGTGCCGTGCTTTTTGAACAACCCATACATCAGTGGAATGCTTTTCTCTCTATTCCTTTCAAGATATGGATTAAAAAAACCCTCAATCTTTACATCGCGGATTGAAACTGGTTTGACTTTTATTGTTTCATTACGCGGAAATACCACACTAGCCATTTTACCCTTTTTTTGAACTAAATTGACAAGGTATTATAGCATAAAATTTTCAGTATATCTTAGAGGACAAGCACAGCAACAGAAAAATATATCAAGAGCCCGCTAACATCCAGAATCGTTGAAATAAAGGGACTACTGACAACCGCTGGGTCAAGATGAAATCTTCTGAGAATAATAGGGAGTAAACTTCCTACAAGATTTGCCCATAATGAGATAAATACCACTGAAAATCCAACAACCACACTTATCAATAAGGTACCCTTCATTAAATAGCTCCAGATACCAAGAACACAACCAAGACTAACTCCAAGCATCAGACCAACAAGTAATTCCTTCCTAATAACATCAAACCATTTTTTTGGTGTTATATCCCCTGTAACGAGTGCTCTTATTATCAACGTTGCAGATTGAGTACCGATATTTCCACCTGTACCTATAAGCACTGGAATAAATGCTGCAAGGGCAATAATCCTTCCAAGAGTGGATTCAAATGATGAAATGACACTTCCTGTAAGTGTTCCACCTATTGCGAGAAATAGCAACCATACAATTCTCTTCCTGAACATTGTAAATATTGGTGTTGTTTTGTAACTGACCTCAAAAGGGAAAACACTGGCACTTTTCTGAATATCTTCTGTAACCTCATCCTCGTATACATCAAGAATATCATCAATAGTCACCACTCCAAGCAGAACATTTTGAGAATCTACAACTGGCAAAACATTCAGATTGTATTTCTTCATTATATCAACCGCTGTTTCCTGGTCCTCATTTGCAACAATTGAGTGATATTCTCTATCCATGAGATGCTCAATCCTTTCATTAGGATTTGCCAGTATTAAATCTTTGATTAAAATCTCATCCAAAAGATGCCACTTTTCATCAACAACATAAACAACATCTATGGTCTCTGCATACCTGGCGAATTTTCTGATATGATCCAGAGATTGTGCAACAGTCCATCCCGGTCGTATTGCAACAAATCTTGGAGTCATCAATCTACCAACACTTTTCTCTGGATACCCGAGAAGCATCATTGTCTCTTTTCGTTCTGCTGGAGGAAGAAGATTAAGAAGCTTCTTTGTTACGTTCGCAGGAAGCTCTTCAAAAAAGTCAGTCCTATCGTCTGGAGGAAGTTCGAGGAAAATCTCTTTTATATGTTCACTGCTAATCTGTTTTAAAAGTTTTTTCTGTTCATTCTTGTCAAGTTCACTGAAAACCTCAGCTGCCAGGTCCCTTGGCAAAATTCTGAATATTATATCACCTTCATTTTCGTCAACATTGTGAATCAGATCGACTATATCCTGTGGTGCCCATTCTGCAAGAATTTCCTTAAGTGTTCGCCAGTCCTTTTTTTCAATCAGCTCTTTAATTTCCGGTGATAGTAATTCTCTCAACATAAAGAAATTTTACCACTTGAAGGTTCTAAACCCAAAAAGGGGTATTACAAAAGTCTCTGGAGGAAAACCGGTTATTACTTAAAACCAGTGGTACAACCTATTCAATTAAATGTTCGTATTGTTTTCTGAATTCTTCAACCGTCATTTTCGCAGCTTTTGCTATATTCTTAAGGAGTTCAATATTATCAAAATCGTTTTTCTCCAATCTAACCATCATACTTCTTGCTGCTTTATAAAGGTCAGAATTGATATCCAGTTTCCTCACAACTGTTTTTCCAGTCTGCGGATTTAAAATCTCATCAAACGGAATAGGAACTATCCGGTCTGACTGAACAGAGATTAACGCACCCGTTTTATAGCCATCATCAATCCTGTCGAGAAGATATCTTACAGCACCACATCCAAGCT
>JAOAAW010000107.1 GCA_026418655.1 bacterium
CCTCGAACCACGGCTCCAAAGGCCGGTGTGTTACCGTTACACCACCGGGCAAAAAATACTTAATTCTCCTTCTGTTCCTCTTTTCCGGTGGCGTTTTGTTTCTGCTGGTTATATGCTTCAATAATCTTTTTCTGTAAATAATCCCGGAATTGAGTATTTATCGGATGAGCAAGATCTTTGTGCTGTTGGGGAGTAGCCCTTTGATTTTTTTGCTCAGCTGTTTTTATTTCAGTGCCACACTGACCGCAGTATCTATTGGTGACCGGATTTTTGAAATTACATTTGGGACATGGCTTTTGCATTTTTCTGCTGGGCATCGCAATGAACAGGCCATTTTTTCCTTCAATAATCCTAATTTCTCTAATAACAAATGAATTATCAAATGTCACAGATGCGTACGCGCGAAGCCTGCTGTTTGGTTTGTTGATTGGCGAAATCCTTGTTTCAGTAATTTCCATGTTGTTCCTCCTTTTGATCTCTTTTGCGATAACTTTTAACATTGAAATATAGCCAGTCCCGGATTATCTCCGGTAATTGAACCCTAAAATCGCCTCCTATAGCATAAATACCTCCTCCGGAGCCAGTGAGAATAAATCTTTTGCCCGAAATTTCTTCCAATATCTTTTTACCAAGCGCTATCTCATTGTATAGTTTCAGTGTCACCTCCTCTAATCTGTTGAATAACATTTTTCCTAGTCTATCTATCTCCTTTTTCCGCCAGTAATTCACAAAAATTTTAATTCCTGAGCGCGTTTGTGTCAAATCAGGGAATTTGGACATTTTAACTTTTTTATAGATTGATTTTGTTGAAACTTGTATCCCGGGAATGAAAAGATTGAATGAAAGAGAAGGTAGTTTATCCAGAGGATATACAACTTCGCCCTTTCCTTCTATAATACATGGATTATCGAATAAAAAGAGTGGTACATCAGAACCAATAGTAGCACCTATTTTGACAAGATCTTCAACAGAAAGGTTCAGTTTCCATATTTTATTACATGCCTTCAGTACACCTGCTGCATCGCTACTTGCTCCTCCAAGACCACTGCCTGGAGGAATATTTTTGTTCACAGTAATCTTAACGGGCTGCTTTCTTATTTCAGGGAACAGAGAAGAAATTTTCTGAATAGTTTTTGAGACCGTATTTACGCGGGGTATTTTCCATGGTCCTTGAAATTCGATACAATTTCTTTCAAAAAACGATATCTCTATTTCGTCGCAGATGTCAACTTTTTCAACAAGAGAACAGATATTATGATAGCCATCCTTACGTTTACCGATAATTTCTAAATAGAGATTAATTTTTGCTGGTGCTTTGATTCTTATTTTTTCCACGAGATACCTTAACCTGGGCTGGTTTTAGAAGTTTTCCATTCATAACATATCCAGAACGAAGCTCCTCCAAAATTGTTCCTTCTGGTTTATCATCGGTTTCAACTATTTCAACAGCCTCATGAAACATGGGATCAAACTTTTTCCCGATGGTTTCCATTTTCTTTACCCCAAGAGACTCTAGTAAATTTGATGACTGTTTTTTTAACATTAACAGACCATCAGCAATATTTTTGTTAAGAGCAGGATTTGAACATATGTCGTTTACAATTTTTTCAAAAATCTCATCAAAAAAAAGCAATTTTTCTGCAAAAGACGCCTGCAAGAAAATTCTGAAATCTTCTTTTTCTTTTTCCATCCTTTTCTTCAAATTTTCCATTTCCGCTGCAAGCCTTACCGCTATTTCCTTCCACTGAGAAACTTCTTTTCCAAGATTTTCAACCTTTTCCTCAAGTGATTTACAATTGTTTTCAAGTTCCTTTGCTTTATTTCGGAAAGATGCAATCCTTCTAAAATCCTTTTCTCTTATATGGATAATTTTTTCGTTTTCCTGTGATGTTTTTTTCATCTGATTATCCCCATTCTCCATGGCGGCCAGTAAATAAAAAGTGCCTTTCCAACAAGATTTTTTGATGGTATAAAACCCCAGTATCTGCTGTCTCTGCTGTTAATACTGTTGTCTCCAAGGGCATAATAAGCATTTTCAGGGATTTTGACTTCCTCTTCTATCCCATAGTAACTTCTACCTTCACTGTAGTAATAAAGAGATGTCGGAATATTCTTTGGAGGTTCTATAACTTTCCCATTTATACACACATGACCATTTTTTATTATCAAGATTTCTCCTGGCAGTCCCACAAGCCTCTTAACAAAGTATTTTTTTGTGTCTTCCGGGTACTTAAATATTATGACCTCCCAGCGATGCGGCTGCCTTATTTTATAAACTATTTTGTTTGCAAGAAGCCGGTCATGAATTTTAAGGGTTGGTTTCATTGATTCACTCGGTATAACAAATGCCTGGACAAAAAATTGCCTCAGAATGAGAACCAAAGCAATTGCCCACAGCCAGGAGATTATTTCTTTTTTTCTTCTCTGACGTCTTGTAAGCTCTTGTTTATTTTGTCTATTACCCATATCTTTATTAAGATGCTTCTGCAAAATTTTTCGCTTTTTTTCTTAAGACCATTTTATAAATTGTGGCATATTCCTCAAC
>JAOAAW010000204.1 GCA_026418655.1 bacterium
AATGAACTTGTGACTGGAAAAATATGCAGCGAGGTTTCCCTGGATATAAAAGGTATAATAACGGGTGAGCAGATAGAGAAAATGAGTGATTCTCAACTTAGGGATATAGTGAAAACAACCTCTGTTTTTGCCAGGCTTTCACCTTTGCAAAAAGAGAGAATAATTCATGCCCTGCACGAAAATGGTCATATCGTGGGTTATCTGGGAGATGGTATAAATGATGCGCCAGCACTGAAATCTGCGGATGTCGGTATCTCTGTAAACAATGCTGTGGACATTGCAAAAGAATCAGCAGATATAATATTGTTGAAGAAAAGTCTGTTGGTTCTAAGGGATGGTGTGATTGAAGGAAGAAAAACGTTTGGCAATATTCTTAAATATATAAAAATGGGTTCAAGCTCAAACTTTGGTAACATGCTCAGTATGACTGGAGCAAGTATTTTTCTTCCTTTTTTGCCCATGCTACCAATCCAGATACTTCTGAATAATTTTCTCTACGATCTTTCTCAGATTGCAATTCCAGCAGATGATGTGGACAACGAATATCTTTTAAGGGCGAGACCCTGGAATGTTGAATATATCAAGAAATTTATGGTTATTATCGGTTCTGTAAGTTCTGTTTTTGACTTTTTGACCTTCGGGGTATTATTGTTTATTTTCAAAGCAAGTGAATCGCTTTTCCATACTGGATGGTTTCTGGAATCCCTGTGTACGCAAACACTTGTAATCCATATAATTCGCACTGGTAAGATTCCATTTGTTGAAAGTAAGCCTGCTCAACTTCTGGTATTTACATCAATCTATATTGTCACACTTGGGATTGTTATCCCGTTTACACCATTGGGAAAACATTTTGGTTTTGTTCAGCCTCCTTTGGGGTATTTTTTTGTTCTGATTTTGATTGTGGCAACTTACTTGTTTATGGTTCAAATGGTTAAACAATGGTTCATCAAAAAATTCGGATATGAATAAAATTTACCTATTCAATCTTAATTACTTCCCAGGGAATAAAATCATAGCTTATGCTGGAAACTTTTATTGTGGCAGAAAAGAAAAGATAATCAGGATATTTCAGGTCAGAAATCTTAACCCTGAAACTGATTTTATTTTTCAATTTTTCATATTTTAGGTTTTCCTGATAACGATTAGTTGAACTTAAAATTTCTTCTTCTTTTTTCAAATTTATTGTAATTTTCGGCATGGCTGAAAATTCCATATCTTTTCTGAACGGATAAAAATAAAAAATATATTCAGTCAGTAAATCTATCTTTTCTTTCTGGATAAATTCAACATTCAGAAACTCTCCTTCTTTTTTTAATGTGCAATAAAATGGAATTGATAAATTTTTATAATCTTTGAATTCGGCTTCTCTTTCACTTTCAAATGCGAGGGTCCTATTTCCATTTATGTTTTCATCAGTTTCTTTATAGAAAACTTCATTCTTTCTCACAAATGAGAAAAACCAGCCCTTTTTAAATACTGTCTGGGATTTAAAACAGAATAGAGCAAGTTCTTTTTTTGACATTTCATTATTATCAAGAGAAACACTGTAAATATCAGCAATTGAAGGAAGGTCAGGAAGTACTAAAAACTCTGAGCTTTTCTTTGGATAGTCTTTGAAATGAATAATATAAATAAATATTTCGGGTTTTGTGTCCTTAATCTCAAGTACTGCTGCCCTGATAAAATTGTAGAGTGCCCTGTGATCAACATTTGTATCAAATGGAGAAGTTATGAATATTTTTGTGGGTTTAACCTCCTGTATTATTTTTTTTAAGTCGCTCAGGATACTTTCACTTATATAAGGTTTTCCATACGAGTAATTTTCCTTATATGGAACATAGCGTGTCCTTGTGAGAAAACTCATGAATGGCTTTATATTTTCTCCCCAGAATTCATCCCATATTTTCAAACAACCAAAATCAGGATAGCCAAGAAAAATTAAATTTTCCTGTGGTAAGCCTAAAATACCAGTTGCCTTTGTTGATTCTTTTCTTCTTAACTCGCCAAGTTTTATATAGTCAATTGGTCTGGCAATAATCTTTTTTTCATATACCCTGAAAGGAATCTGGTTATGGTCACCATTTGTAAGATAAACTACAAAAATTTTACCTTCGTTCTTTATTACCCTTTGGATAAGACCGCCACAGCCAAGAACTTCGTCGTCAGGATGTGGAGCAAAAACAATGACTTTTTCACCCTTTTCAATGGTAAGATTTTTTATTCCTGTTCCAGCATTGCAGAACAATGAAAAATACAGAATAAGTGCAAATAAAATTACGTTTTTCATAAACTCGCCGAGGTTTTGTATGCTCGATCGTATTTTTTATCAGGGTAAAATTTAACCATTTTCTTTTTACTGTGTCAATTAATATAAAGATGCATTTTCAACATCCTTTCAAGTGGGAATTATTTAAGGATTACTTTTGAGGTAGAACAGAAGGTCTGCCATCGAAAACTAACTTATGTCTGTGTTTTTATTTCTTACCCTTTTCACCTTTTTCTTTTACTATTTTGACCAGTACCATGCCTTCTTTTTTCTTTTCTTTACAGAACGCTGATATCTTTTCCCCTGGGTTTACCTTTTTTATTTCTTCCTGTGCTTTTGGGCTTATGGCCTTAAGAGTAAGTTCAGAACCATCTGTTTTCTTTAGTGTCAGGGTGTTTTTCCCTGTGTCCACATTTACCACAGTTCCCTCAATTTTTTGAATCTTTGTCTCAGTTTGTACAGACGTTTCTGTTTTTATTGTTTGTGATTTTGCAGGGGGTGTGGCTTTGGGTGTTTCAGCAGCCAGAGTGTTAATTCCCCAGAATGAGATCAGAGCCACAGCAACCATAATAGTAAGCATCTTTTTCATATTATTCACCTCCTTTTCTGTTTTTTTCTGTTCGATGGCAGACCTTCTAATTATTGAAGATGGCTCAATTCTGAAAAAGGTTTACATTTCCATATAAAGTTTCATATAAAATTCTCTAATCTTTTGTCTTTCCTCCTTATCCATTTTCAAGAATTCGACATAGTTTTGGAGGATGATAATTTTGTCTAATTCTTCCATACTCCTGAAGCGCCTATGACTCTGGAGTATCTTTTTCTTTTCTTCGGGACTGGCAGAAAATAGGTGCTCGGTATTTATCTCAGGTTTTTCCTTTATCTGAATAACCTGCATATCCTCAGGCAAAAGATAATATTTAATATGATTTTTCTTCATGTTTATTAATGATATGAGACTTGATATTGTAACAGTAGAAATGACCAGAATTAATACATCAAGCAACCTGTTTAATAAGTAATATTTACTCATTTTCATTTCTCAAAAGCGCATAACTCCTGCAATTCATCCAGTTTTTCTATAACAGGTAAGTCCTTATAAAGATGATAGTGCCTTACTATTTCCTGATTTTTATGATGCTCTTTTAGCACAGTCATAATAAGAAAGCTCAGGCATAGTAATCCAATAAACAGTCCTTTTAGTCTTAATATCCTCAGTTCAGCCATTGTGCAAAAATTGTTTATATTGTCTATTATTCTTTTCGTCAGATTATTCCAGTATTCATCATCTGCATCTGATACTTTCTCAGAAATCAACATTTGTATGTATTTGAGATACCTCTGACATCTTTTGCAATTTTTAAGATGTAAAACAAACTTTTCTTTTTCCTGACTTTTTAAGCTTCCTTCCATATACAGAATTACATTTTCATGAAATTTTTCACAGGTTTCCATTATGTATTACATCCCGTAATGTTCTGAGGCCTCTGAAAATATGTGTTTTTACTGTGCCTGTTTTGCATCCAAGAATCTTTGAAATTTCTTTTATTTTCAGTTCTTTTAAATATCTTAGTTCTATAACTCTTCTCTGCTGGCCAGACAGATTTTTGAGAAAACTGTCGATATTTATCAGGCCCGAATTTTTTTCAAACACTCCAGCTGATATTCGTGGTTGCTGAGAAATGGATTCTATTAATTTTTTCTTTTTATGTTTTTTTCTCATGATTTCTCTTGTGACATTGAGAGATATCGTATAAATCCAGGCATTGAGAGAATTTGGTTTCTTTAAACTTTTCATTTTTTTAAAAGCAATAAGAAATGTTTCCTGTGTTGCATCCTGTGCATCCTGGTGGTTATTAAGAAACTTATATGCAATACCATAAACCATTTTTTCGTATTTCCTAACAAATTCTTCAAAATCCCCTATTCCCTTTTGTTGCAGAATTCTCGTTATTTTTTCGTCCATGTTATTTTTTTAAAATAGACGTTTACTAACAATGAATGGTTGACATCGTCGGACTTAAGCAATTTAAAAGTACTGAAACTAATAAGACCCCCACAATAGAAAAATTCAATAAAAATGATATACTTATTTTACAATTTTAAAAAAAGCGTCAAATGAGGAGGCAAAAGTGATTTATATTGAGACATTTGATGATGGACCCGGTGGATGGCTTGGCTGGGATAAGAATGGTGCAAAACCACTTGAAATAAAAGACAGTTGTGTAATCTCAAAAAGTCCATGGTGGATTGATTGCAATCACTGCTTTCCCGGCGCTGGTTTTCTCCATATTTTGTTTGCACTCCACACCAGCCACAATATGATAAACCCTGAGCCTTTAATCAGGGTTGCAGGAAGAAACAGGTTTGTTGATGGAGGATTCCCTACCAATTTCACCAATGCAAGAATAACAGTGAAGATCAGGGGAAATGTTGATTTAAAGGGTTCTAAACTTTATTTACTCGTCCAGGGAAAGACAGGAAATATATGGGTTAACCAGATTTTTACATCCTATCCGATAGAAATTACAGATTCCTGGTCACAGCAAAGTTTCACTCTGATACCAGACCAGAAACTATGGACCCAGCTTGGTGCCAGATATGATAGAGAAAATTTTTATGGCAAAGGTCCTATTGAGCAACTACTGGCAGATGTTAATGGAGATATCATTTTTGTTTTATTTCCACTGGATGTAGTGCCGCTTGATAAAAATATAGACCCGTATAAAGGATGGGCAGAAAAAGATTATCCTGTGGACAGAACAAAACTTCCTTCGGGTTATGTAATGCTTGATGAAATAAAGATTGAATTCAATGGAGGTAACAATGACACCGAGAAAAAGGGTTGAAGCAGTATTGAAAGGTGAAAAGATTGATAAAATACCATTTACAATTTATGAATCCAAAATACCACAGTGTAGTGTTGAAAGACAATTGAGAAATGAAGGGCTCTGTATTGTTAACAGGAATTACCCGGTTTTCAGAACAGTTTCTCCCAATGTTTCTTATGAATCCTATTCCTACACTGAAAATGGTGTCAATTTTGTCAGGCATGTAATCAAAACAAAATATGGTGATTTGACAACCCTTACAAAACCAGCAGGATTTACTTCCTGGACAGTTGAAAAGATTTTCAAAGGACCCGATGATTATAAAAAACTTTATGCAATGATTGAAGACCAGCAATACCAGCCAGATTATGAGGGTTTTCTTAAAGCTCAAAAGGATCTTGGCGAAGATATAATTCTGCGTGCAGGCATAGGTGCTTCTCCACTGCATCAGATTATGATTGGCTGGATGGGTGTTGAAACATTTGCGATAGAATGGGCAGAAAGGCGTGATGAGATTGAAAAACTGGTTGACATACAGGCAAAAAAACTCAGACAGGTTTATGAGATTGTTGCAAAATCGCCTGCTTTAACTGCCAATTTTGGTGGCAATGAAACAGGCAATGTTATGGGCAGAGAAAGATACAAAAAATATGTTTTGCCATATCACAATGAAGCAGCAGAGATACTTCACAAATATGGAAAGCTTCTCGGTTCACATCTTGACGGAAACAATAAAATCTGGGCAGATCTTGTTGCAGAATCAGGGCTTGATTATATTGAAGCATTTTCTCCTGCACCCGATACTGATATGAGTTTTCAGGAAGCATTTGAGGTATGGAAGGACAAAATTTTGTGGATAAATTTTCCTTCCTCTTTGCATTTAAGTTCAATTGAGCAGATAGAAAAAACTACACAGGAGTTTATTGATATCTCAAAGGGTTCAAGGTTAATTATTGGAATAACTGAAGATATTCCTGAAGACAGATGGCAGGAAAATCTTCTTGCTATTTCAAGAGTAATAAATAAAAATATTTTTGGTTGCTAATTGCCTTTTCTTATGGTCAGGATATTGGGCAAAGGCCTTATTTTTTTTATCCACAAAACTCTATCAGAAGGACTGTTAACAACCTTCATACAACCATTTTCATCAACAATACCCATAATTGTGCTACCACCGCCATCCATAAGTGCAACATCCCAGCAACCCAATTTCACCATAAAATCAGCAAGTTCCCAGTGACTCATCCCTTCACTATAACCTTTCTGCCTTCCATCTGCAACAACAAGCCACACAATGTATCCGGTTTTATCAATGCCAATTCCTGTAAGAGGATTAAGTTTTTCTGACTGTTTTGGAACAATCTGACCTGCCTTTACTATTTGATACCAGCCAGCAACTCCCTCTTCCATAAGTTTTGGGTCAGCAAGTTTTGAAATATAAAACCTGCCTGTTTTATCTGTCCAGACAGATATACAGCCATCCCCAGCAGGACTTAAAATTTTTCCGCCTGTTGCAGCAAGACCTGTGATGTCAACAAATTGACCTTCATACCAGTTTGTGTTTTTCTTTCCTTTTTCATCAGGAAAACTGTCCCACGGGTTAGTATTGATAAAAGCCACCACATTTTTATCACTTGCCAGTTCAAGTGGATTTGTTAAAGCCGCTTCTGCAGGGCCACTTCCATCAGGATCTTTTGCCACAACCACTACTGGTTTAACAGCATTTTTTGAAAAATCTATCTTGAGAACATGAATTCTTATTGGTCTCGGGTTTTCCATCACATAAAAGCTGTATTCCATTCCGAATTGCGCTAAATGTGGAAATTGTTGCGAAAAACATGATATAACAATCAAAAAATAAAAAAACAAAATTACTCTTAACGACCTCATTTGCCTCTCCTTTCTATAATCCGAGAAGTCTTCTAAAATTCCCGGAGAAAAAATTTCTGTAAAAGTCCTGTGGAAGTTTTTCAAAAAGAGCACCGCTTATGTAAACAGCAGGATTGTTTATTGGATAATCAGTACCAAACAACAGTTTCTTTTTTCCTGCAATCTCAAAAGCCTTTCTTAGCATTCCATACCTGTCAATACCGGTTCCTGAGCAATCAAGATACAGATTTTCAAATTTTGCGACTGTTTTTAATCTATTCAGGAAAACTTCCTTTTCACTTGGGTGCGCAAGTACAAAGTTTATATCATGGAATTTATTGCACAGTTTTTCCACTACCCAGATGTCGGCACAATGAAAATTGACTGCTGCTTTAAACTTTGCGATGGTTTTCAAAATCTGTGCCATATTTTTTGAGGCATATTCATCAGTATAACCCATTAGATAACCAACAAGTTCTCCAA
>JAOAAW010000064.1 GCA_026418655.1 bacterium
GAATATCTGCCACAAGTGGAATTTCTATTTCCCTTTTTATTTTTGATATGGATCGAGCATCGGTTTTATTCAAAACAGCAACCCTAACAATTTCGCCACCTATTTTTTCAATATTTTTAATCTGTTTAATCATGTCCTTCACATCTGAAGTGAACAGCTTGGTCATTGCCTGAACACTTATAGGATATCCTCCTCCGATATAAATCCTACCAACTTTTACACATCGCCTGTTCATTTTGATATTTTCTCTGTCAGAATCCTGACAATATCATTGTAAGTAACGAGAACAATAAGAATCATTAATATTGTAATTCCTGCAAGCTGTCCCACCTCAAGCAATTTTTTACTTGGCTTACGTCTCAGTATTCTCTCGCCAAGCAAGCCTACAAGATGACCACCATCCAGTACAAAAAAAGGAAAGAGATTAACCAGCCCAAGGTTGATATTAATGAAAGCTATAAAATAAAGAAAACTTGCTATACCTGCTTTTATAATTTCAATTGTCATTCTGCTTATTCCAACTGGCCCAGAAAGTTCCTGGAATGAAACCTGTTTTGTAAAAAGAAGCTTAAAACTTATGGCAATTACCCTGAATAATCTTACATATTCTTTTCCTGCTTCCACAAATACCTGTGGAAATCTATAACTGACAATTATTTCTTTTGGTCCGATACCAATAATGTACCTCTTTTTATTTTTAAACATCGACTTTTCTTTTTCCATTAACCTTGGCACAACAGCTACCTTCAATACTTCAGAATCTCTTTGAAGTTCAATTATTATTGGTTGTTGTGGTGCGATATTCGCCTGTTCTGTAATGTTTTTTACAACATCAAACCATTCCTTGCAAAAAATACCATTGACCGTTAAAACCCTATCACCGGCCTTTAATCCTGCCTTCTCTGCAGGAAATCCTTTCTGAACACTACCTATCACAGTTCCATCATACCTTGGAATACCAAGCATCAACACTGGAACTAAAAAAAAGTAAGCAATAAGTATGTTATGAAGTGCTCCCGATGCAACGATGAGTGCTCTTTTCCCTGGTGGGAGGGCAGCATATTCATCGGGTGACTTAACTTCAGTCATATCTTCACCAGCCATTTTCACATATCCACCAAAAGGTATAAGCGATATCAAATATTCTGTATCCTTCCTTCTCCAAGATAAGAGTTTTGGACCGAATCCAAAAGAAAATTTCTCAACTTTAACACCAAGTTTCTTGGCTACCCAGAAATGGCCATATTCATGAATAAGAATCACAACGCCAAATACAATAAGAATACCAAGAATAAACATTTTATTTCTCCTTTCCTGCAAAACTTCTTACAAATTTTCTCACCTGTTGCTTAACTCTTCTATCCACATCTAAAACATCTTCTGCTGAATTCACATCAACAGGCTTATGTGTGTGAAGTGCCTCTTCAATAATACAAGGGATAAAATCAAATCGTATTGAACCATTAAGAAAGAGGTTAACAGCTTCCTCATCAGCAGCATTAAGTGCGACAAGATAAGAAGTTTCACTTTCAAGAGCCTTCCTTGCAAGGTCAAGACATGGAAATCTTCCTTTTTGAATCCTTTCAAATGTCAAATTATGAACTTCGGAAATGTCAAGTTGAGGAAGTTTTAACGGGACTCTATCAGGATAGTTCAGGCAATAATTAATTGCGTATCTCATATCTGGAAGAGATAAAATAGCTTTCATAAACCCGTCGTGGAACATCAAAAAACCGTGAACAACTGCTTGCGGATGCAAGACAACGTCTATTTTTTCACTCCTGACCTTAAAGAGATATGATGCTTCTATAATTTCAAGACCCTTGTTCATCATGGTTGCTGAATCCACGGTTATTCTCTTACCCATCTTCCACACTGGATGATTCAAAACCTGCTCAACGGAGACCATTGAGAGATCACCCCTGTATTTAAGAAATGGTCCACCAGAAGCTGTGAGTATAATCTTTGTACATTCTTTTCTTCTTTGCTTTTCCAGCAATTGAAATATTGCGTTATGTTCACTATCTATTGGTAATATTTTCCCCTTTCTTCCACATATCATATGTCCCGCGCAAACAATAACTTCTTTTGAAGCAAGAGCCACAGTTTTACCGGCATCAAGAGCCTTCAGAGTTGCCTTGAGCCCCGCCAGTCCTGAAATAGCCATAACAACTATATCTGCCTCTGGATGCGTAGCAAGAATTTCCAATTCATCCTGTCCGTATAAAAATTTCGTTTTTTTAATATTCTCGGTCCGCAAATAACTTTTTTCTGTAAGTACGGCAAACGATGGATTAAATTCCTTAACCTGTTTCAATAATAAATCTTTCTGTGTATTTGCAGCAAGCCCCAAAACTGTAAACTTTTCACTCTGGCAAGAAATTACGTCAAGAGTTGCTCTCCCTATATAACCCGTGGAACCAAGCACCACAACCTTTTTCATAGACCACCAAATCTTCGTTTTCTTGTTGAAAATTCGTTAATTGCTGCGATGAAATCCTTTTCTGTAAAATCCGGCCAGAGGGTTTTTGTGAAATAGAATTCAGCATAAATGGATTGCCATATCAAAAAATTACTTAACCTTTGTTCTCCGGCAGTCCTTATCATCAGATCAACATCAGGTAATTCTGGGCAATACAGAAATTTTCTGAAAAACGTTTCACTGATTTTTTTAATCTGAGTCTTGGAACGGATAATTTTTTCAATTGCATCAAGCAGTTCCTGTCTTCCTCCATAATTAACTGCAAAAGTTAAATTGAGTCTGTCATTGTTATACGTTAGCCTTTCTGCTTCAAAAATTATTTTCTGTAAACTTTCCGGTAATTGTTCAATTTTTCCTGCAAAACGTACCTTGATATTTTCTGCATGTAATGCCTTCATTTCAATCACAAGATTCGTTTCCATAAGTTTAAAAAGAAAATTCACCTCTTCAGGTGGTCTTCTCCAGTTTTCGGTTGAAAATGAGTAAAGTGTAAGATACTTAACACCGCATTCCACAGCAGCTTTAACAGAACGTCTTACAGCGGAAATTCCCTCCTTATGCCCTGCTATACGT
>JAOAAW010000122.1 GCA_026418655.1 bacterium
CTATAGTACCAGACAAGACGAGGAAGGATGGAAATGATATCCGGTTTTACGATAAATTCATGATGGTTGGTCTTAAACTTTTTTGCAACGATCCTTGCGTATTTCAGTTCATTGAAATCACTTTCTTCAAAGCCAACGGAAAATGTTTTTATTGGCTGAGTAGAATTTTCACTCATAATACCAACGACCGTTGAACTATCAATACCACCACTCAAAAAAGCACCCAGCGGAACATCCGCAATCATTCTTAACCTTGTTGCCTCAACCAATTTCTGCCACATTACATCAATGTATTCCTGCTCATTCTTAAATTCAAGTTTTTTTGTAAAATCAACCTGCCAGTATTTTTCAATCTTAACCTTTCCGTCTTCCCACAGAAGAAAATGAGCAGGTGGCAACTTCTTCACTTCTTTGAATATCGTCCATGGAGCAGGAATTGCTTGGTATGAAAGAAAAAGGTCTACCGCGATATAGTCTATTTCCTTTGAAATCTCATCCACTTCAAGCAAAGCCTTTATTTCAGATGCAAAATAGATATCTCCATTCTTTATAGAATAAACAAGTGGTTTCTTACCCAATCTATCCCTTGCAAGAAAAAGAATTTTTTCTTCATTATCCCAGAGAGCAAAGGCAAACATTCCTCTTAAAAATTTCAGGCAACCAGTTCCATATTTTTCATAAAGATGTACAATAACCTCACTGTCTGAGTTTGTCTTGAATCTGTGTCCTTCTTTTTCCATAATTTCTCGTAATTGTCTAAAATTGTAAATCTCACCATTGCAGATAATAAAAATAGAATTTTTTTCATTAGCAATTGGTTGTCTTCCAGTTGTCAGATCAATTACCTTCAATCTTCTATGAGCGAATCCAACATTTTCAAAAATCATACAACCCTGCTCGTCGGGACCACGATGAATCATCGTAGATGCCATTTTTTCTATAACAGCCCGTGAAATTTTTCCATTTTTTTTAACAATCCCGCATAAACCACACATTTAATTTCTCCTGTCAAGAAGCATCATATACAAATTCTCATATGAAGAAACCATAGAGTAGACATCAAAATGTTTTCTGACAAATTTATAACCATTTTCTCCAAATTTCTTGGTAAGATTTTCGTCTGAAATAAGAAGTTGAATTCTTTCTGCAAGTTGATTGATATCACCAGGACTGACAAGAAAACCTGTTTCGCCATCCTTTACAATTTCGATGGTTCCTCCAATACTTGTTGCAACAACTGGTTTTTTCATTGCCATTGCTTCAAGAATTATATTGGGTAAACCTTCCCACAGTGAAGGCAAAACAACAATATCTGACTGCAGAATTAAATCGGGAATATCTTTTCTATAGCCCAAAAAAACGACATTTTTCTGGATACCATATTCAGTAACGATATCTTCAAATTCTTTTCTACACTTACCCTCTCCTGCAATCAAAAACCTTACATCATCCCTTTCTTTTAGAACAATTCTTGCTGCATCAATCAAAAATTGAATTCCTTTTTCCGGTGAAAGTCTGCTTGCGGTAAAAACTATTTTTTTATTTCCCTGTTTTTGTTTTGAATTAACTGGTTTGAATTTTTCAAATTCAATCCCATTTTTTATTACGATCAGTTTTCTTGAAATTGTGCCAAGATTTTTTTTGTATAACTCCTTAACACTGTTAGAATTGCACACAATTTTATCTGTAAAAAAACCAAGTAATTTATCAATAAAAAAATGATATCTTTTCTTCCATAAGTCGACACTTCTTTCAGATGCAACAATCACAGGAATTCCACTCGCTATACCCGCAATCCTTCCCCATGTATTTGAGGTAAACATAAAAGTGTGAAGGATATCCGGTCTTATTCTCATAAGAGTTAAAATAAGTTTGAATAATGCCACAAAATCGAATCTATATCTTTTTCCTATAACAAAAACCGGAACATTTTCTTTGATAAAATCTTCTTTCATGATTCCATTTCTTAAACTTATAATAAAAGGATGAAATTTCTCCCGATTAAAGTATTTACAAAGAAGTAACACCTGTTTTTCAGTACCACCTACATCAAGAGTCCCAAGAATAAAACACACTCTTATTTTTTTCATCAATTGTCTTTAAGAATTTTATAGATGCCAACTATTTCCTTTGCTGTTTTCTCCCAGACAAAGTTCTCTGCATGTTTCAGTCCTTTAATCCGCATGTCGTCCTTCAGTTTATTATCCATCAAAATCCTCATCACTGCTTCTTTTATCTCCTCAATATTATATGGATTAACAAGTATTGCAGCACCTCCTGAAATTTCTGGTAAAGCAGATACATTGGAAGTTATTACGGGACAACCACAAGCCATTGCTTCAAGTACCGGGAGACCGAATCCTTCATAGAGAGATGGAAATATAAATAATTCTGCCGTATTATAAAAATACACAAGCTCCTCGGAATTAAGATGCCCTGTAAAATGAACGCTGTCATATAATCTATATTTTTCAATCTCCCGAGACAATCCTTCTTTAATACTTTCATTTCCAGCAATAACAAGTTTTAAATCTTTTTGCTTTGTTTTCACAATCGCAAAGACTTCCATCAATCTTTTAAGATTTTTTCTCTCAACAGATGTTGCCACAGATAGAATGAAAGGTCTCAAAACTTTGATCTTTGCGGATATTTTATCCTTTTCATTATCTGTCATCGCCCTAAAATTTTTACCTATACCTGGATATACAACCTTTATTTTCTCTTTGGCAATTCCATAATTTTGAATTATAGATTTTTTCACATATTCAGACACAGATACTATATAATCTGCCCGTTTCAAATAAATGCCAACATTCTTATACCATTTATCAGAATACCAGTATGTATCCATTTCAGCAAAATCAAGTCCGTGTATAGTAACAACACCTTTTATTTTTTTCAAATACGGAAGGAAATAAGAAGTACCAAAAAAAATATCCACATTTTGTTTTCGCAGCCAGTGCTCTATAATAGAGATGTTATGGTCTTCAAGGAATACTATCAATGGTCTCGGAACACGTTTTATATACAGATTAAAATTATCCTTCTTCGGTATAGATATTGAGTGTATCCTTTCTTTAAAGTCCCTGATAAAGAAACTGAATATCAAATACTCATTTTCAACATCTACTGAAGAAAGTCCATCAATAAGACCATGTGTCCATACATCTATACCTGCCATTCCGCCACGAGAAAAATTAACATCAATAGCCACTTTCATGGAAATTTCATCTTTTTCTGGCGTAGGTTTACTTTGATGCCCAGATAAAAATCAAATATTCCTCTCAGCAAGTAAATAAAAGGGCCTGAAGAAACGGCAATCAAAGCCCAACAAAAACGCAAGATATCTTTCAATGTAAAAGGATAAATGAAACGGAAATTCATTATAAAACAAACGAAATCTTTTCTTGCCTGTCTAAATTCATTCCGGCTCAAGGCACGTTGCCCTTTTGAAAATAACCATCTGATTTTTTTTGATATATAGTATTTCCAGTAATGTTCAGAAATAAAATTATTCTCTCTGGCATACCTTTCATAATAATCCATAACAATAAAAAAATTCTCGTAGGATGTTGAATACAGTGAAGAACCCTGACCGGGGTGTACTCTGTAATACATCAGCTTTTTATGCAAAATCCCAACAGGAAATTTCTGTAATATCCTGAGCCACATTTCCAGGTCATTGGCTGTAAATATCATATTTCTTTCCATTCCATATTTTTTAAGTAATTCCAGCCATAAAGTATCATTTGTTGTTGAAAAAAATTTCTCTTCCTTAAATAATCCCACCTCATTAAAAACATTTTTTACAAACATGCCGCTGGGACAGACGAGAAAATCACCATATTTCATAAATTTGTTAAAGGCAGTGCGAAAATCAAGCATCCGGCTATCAACCAATTCTTGTGGAATTCTCCACTCACCAATAAACTCTCCCTCGGAGTTAATAATATCTGCTTCAGTAAAAACCGCCATAACATTTTGTTTATCCTGCAAGAATTTAACCTGTTCTTCAACCATGGAAGGTTTATACATATCGTCGGAATGATAGATTGCAATCAATTCTGTCTTTGCAAGACTTATTATTACATTATAACTTCCATAACAGTAAATATTCTCCGGGTTTCTGTAAAACCTAATCCTTGGATCTTTAAATGAAAAAACTATTTTTTCTGTATCATCAGTTGATCCATTGTCAACTATAATAATTTCAACATTACAATATGACTGATTCAAAACAGATGATAGGCAATCTTTTATATATCTGCTACTGTTATACGTAGGAATTCCAATAGTCACAGGGATCTTATCCATGAAATTTCCCTTCTATGTTTTAATTTTCTTGTTAATACCTTTTATTTTAAAGAATTTCCCTGTTATTCCCCTTAAAATTTCTTTCACACTGTGCGGCAGAATTTTATAAGAAGCAATAACATATACCACAATTATTAAAAAATCAAGCGATCTTCTAAAATTTTCATTAATTTTTAATTGATGGGAAAGAATAACCACGATGAGACAGGGCATTATAATTAAAATAAATGTTCTGAATACATGATTATAATTAAGAACAATTTTTCCCTGACTTCTTCTACGAATGTAAATCGGAACCATCCAGAAAACTGTCAAAAAAGAAGCAAGGAAAGTACCAAGAGCCGTACCACCTATACCCATCCTCAAATATTTTATAAAGAATATGGAAAGAAGGATATTTACGATTGCTTCGCTCCAACCTATAAAAACATTTACGAAATTCAGTCCTGTGGCTATCATATTTGGTGTTGCAACAACAGAACATGCATACCCATAACCCCCAAGGGCGAAAACAGTAAGTATGCCGGCATATCCATCAGGACCAACCCAAATGTTAATGATATCACGGGCAAATGCAATGCTTGTTATCCAGATAAATCCACCCATTAAGGGAAGAACTGAAATCAATCTTTCAAATGTTTGCTTTATCCAGTCTAAATCTCCAATACTGTAAGCTCTTCCTACCATGGGAAAAACAGGATATGTAATAACAGAAAAAATAAAAAAAGTAGAAGTTATCAGTTTAAACGTTATTGCATAGGGTGTTACATCCTTCACTCCGAAGAAATGACTGATAATAAGATTATCTGTATGCCAGACAACTGTTGCAGCAAGCCCGACTACAAAAAACCTGAACGAAGTTTCAAGGATAGAAGAAACAGAAAATTCATTCAAAGAGGAAGGTTTTATCAGTCTTTCAAATGGTGTGATGTAAGGCCTGTTTTCTCTGGTGAAAAAAAGAAGATGGGTTACGGCAATCAAACTGACAATTATGGTTAGAAGACCCCTGACATAAGCATAAAAAACAAGATTGCCATTATACCAGACAGATATCAATAATCCAAGAAAAGGAACAATAGAAGAAGCAGCCATATTATAGAATCTTTCGATATGAACCCTTTGTCCTGCAACAAAACCACCCAGGAATATTGAAAGAGGTAGATTTAACAAAAACAGTATCGCTGAAACAAATGTTGCTCTTGAAACCTCCTGATAAATATTTGAAGGAACTTTTCCAATAATATCAATCCATCCTGCAGTGCGAGTATAAATTAAAAATCCTGCTGTCACAATTAAAACAATACCTAAACTCAGGAAAAATGCCTTTACAATAACTTTCAATTGTTCTAATCTATCAATTGCCTTTGAAGCAAGAACATTAACTGCTGTTGGAAGACCTATCTGAGAGGTGGAAAGATAGGTTAACAGTGTACTGATAACTGCAAGAGCACCGTATTTTTCAATCCCAAAGTAATGTAAACCTATGGGAGCTGAAAAAATACCAACAACTGTCGCAACAATATTGGTGATTCCTCCTGAAAAAACACCAAAAAGAAAACTTCTTCTCCTGCTCATCGGTTATTTTTCTCCTGCAGTTGAAGTATAATATCCTGCCATCTGTGTATCATTAAATGCTGATTTTTTGTTCGTATGTACCCTGCTTCTGCAATCATTCTTCTTTCCTTTTCTCTTGAGAGATAATAATTAATCAGAGTAAGCATCTCTTCAAGAGTTGAAAAAACAACTAATTCCCTGCCGATATCAAAATATCTTTCAATCATTGGAACATATTCAGAAATTTGAAATCCACCACACATACATATGTCAAAATGCCTTGTTTTTATTTGTTTGTGGATAGTATATGGTGGTTTGTTTGTAATTGTTCTTTTGACAAAAGATAAAAATCTTAATTTATCCACCATCAGAAATCTTATATCATAATTGGTAGCAAGCTTTTCAATGCTGAGATTGATTTTTGATGTTTTGAAAATATTCTTCATCTGGCCGAGGGTAACCTTTCCTCCTGGCCAACCATTACCATAAAATTGAACCCTTATTTTATTCTTTTTTAGATAATCATAGATGCATTTTCTGTAATGACTAAATGTTCCAACAAAGGTAACATCATAAAGATGTGCATCAGTTTGTTCCTCCTCAACTGAATCAAAATCAAAAGCTGCCCATTGACTCATTATTACGTTTGCATATCCATCGCATAGATACTTGTCATAAGAAAAAAAATCACAGGTAATTGGGTGTGTAAAATAAGCAGCCTTATACCTGGTGTAGCTTTCGTATCTATGGTTATCATCCCCAAACCAATCAGAAGTTTTACAAATTTTTGAAATTTCCCTCCAAGTATACTGAGTAATAGAATCATTAGAATAGTCATTCATCACTACCCAGTCAGGTTTTACATGTTTAACATATTCAAGCAGCTTACCATCATCCTTTTTTGAAACAAGGCTAGGACCGACAAGATAGTCATCAAGTTCAAAAATAAAAACATCGTGGCCCAACTTTCTCAATGGCTCAACCCAGTAAATTTCTTCAAGAGAAGGACCTAATCTTCTATTGCCTCCAATATACCTGACAAGACAGAATACAATTTTCATCCAAAAGTCCTGAAAATTTTCTTTAAAAATTTTCTTATTTTTCTAATAGAACGAAAAACAAAAACTGGTGTAAACAAAAAAGGCAGGTGTAATAACCAGAAACTTGGATACCTTCCATAACAATTTATCATATTTCGGGCAATTTCTTTTCTATCTCTGATTTCCATCATATTTAAAACCAGAATCAATCTTAAATTCGCCCTGAATATATTGTCCAATAAACCTTGACAGGTCTTGTTGTTATAACCAAGTGCTCTCATATGTCTGAAAATTTTGACCAGCTCAAGACCTGGTTTTAAAATTGCTTGATAACCTGCGACCTGCCATCTTTCTTTACCCGTAACAGGTGTTCTCAGATTCACAAGTTTATCTGAAATAATAAAAGCAGTATCTTTTGAAAGAATTTCTGCAATGGCTCCCACATGAATAAATCCGGAACCAATATATTTCTTAACCCTTTCGTCCCATTTTTCCCTTTTTATAATGAGTGAAGAGACAAGTCCAAACAAGAATTTGTTCTCTCTAAAAAAAGCATCACCATCTTTGCAGTAAACATCTTTATAAATGTCAGGTCGTACTCTACATGGATATTCATTCATATTAATATCGCATTCAGCATAATTTACAAAAAACACAGAAGCATCATTATACTCTTTCAATCTTGTTAAAACCATCTTTAACGCACCTTTTCTCAATGTGTCATCATCACTTAAAATCCATACAAATTGACCTTTTGCCCTTTCAAAAACCAGGTTTACATTTCCATCAAAGCCAACATTTTCATTATTTCTGAAATATCTTACAAAACTATATCTTTGGGCATACTGTCTGATTATTTCCGGTGTTTCATCTGTGGAAGCATTATCAGAAACCACTATTTCTATTTCATTTTCAATATCATCCATCTGGGCTATAACACTATCAAGTGCCTCCCTTATATGGTCGGCCCCATTATAGGTTGGAATTCCGATAGAAAGCAATGGTTTCAAAGTTTTCATAATCATCTTGAGTATCCGTACTGCAAAACCTGCCTTATTGCGTGCTTCACACCGAAAAATTTTTGCATTGTCAAAATATATAGAAAACTACATATAATCTTTATTAACAATCTTAAGAAAATGTTAATCTGTAAATAAGAAATGCCAACAATGCCAATTAAAAAAATTAATGAAACCAATCCTGAAAGAGCAATCAACCTCATGTTATATGGTACATATACAAGTTTTTGTGTATATCCGAAAAACAACTGGAAATAAACCACATAGCTGAGAAGTGTTGCTATCGCTGCTCCATAGATACCAAATTTAGGTATTAACATAAAATTCAGCACAATATTAAGAACAACAGAAATAAAAGAAAATAAAAAAACTTTATCAGTCTTTTCTTTCATTACAATTGTTCCACCAACCATACTCGCAGCTCCAAAGAAAACAGTACCAATTACAACAATGGGGATGATGTTAAACCCTCCTGTATACTGTTTACCGACAACAAATTCAAAAACTTCACGAAGAAATGAGAAATATATAATTAGAAACATCTCAATCATCAACCAATAACTCTCAAACACCTTCTTTAACAACACTTTATATTCAGAAATAGACCTGGCAAATGTCTGAAAACTCAATGGAGTCATGGCTTGCCCTGCAGGATTGATAACTATTGTATATATTTTGTCAGCGAAAACATAGCCCACACTATAAATCCCAACAGATGCCAATCCGTTGTACTGACCAAGTATGTATCTATCAACATATGTCAAAAGCATAAGAAGTAAACTATTCGGAACAAGAGGTAATCCCAGTTTTAAAAGAGATATCAGACTGTTGCATGAAAACAAATCTCGCAAAGATGGTCTGTATATAACCAGGAAATAACATACACCTATAATTGTAAGTACGGCGTGCGCTATCAGATAGGAATAAATATATGCAAAATACCCGCTCTTCAGAATCAGGAGGAATAAAAAGCTTGTTATCACCAATGTAACATGGAAATAAACACTAACAATGAAGTATTTCTTTGGTTTTTTTGCTATTGTCAGGAAATTTGTGTAAAACTTTCCAGCAATGGTCACAAAAATTAAACCAAACACACATATCTGTTGAGAAAATGCCATTCTCACCTTGAACAATTTTTCACCGAGTGTAGGAAGCAGAATGAAAACCAAGAAAAAAATCGTAAGAACAATGAAATTATATATTAGAATCGTGTATATATTCTTTTTATTTTCTTCTTCAGAAATTTTATAGAATTTGATGGAAAAAGCTGTATTGAGTCCACCATCAATAATTACTGAAAGTATCATGACAAGAATCATTACGAATGTGATTCTACCATAATCTTCTGGTGATAAATGTTTGGTGTACAGAGACAGAATGACGAGACCAACAATTGTCCCTATAACCTGTATTGATAGAAATGAAGTGAATGCCTTTGTTATGTAATTTTGAGTAAAAAAATCCCGGATCTTTATTATTAATGGCGAGAAATTCATTTTAGTCAATAAAAATTTTATTGGACATAACTAAACCTGTTTTACAATTTCCCTTACAATGGTTTCTGCAAAACATTCTGCACTGAAAGGATAGATTTTATCACTCATAACAAAATCCCTGATTGCATCCAAATAATTGACATATTCTGCTTCTGACATATTTTTGATGTAGGAATAAAGTTCATCATAGGTATTGAAATTTCTTCTATCAATAAATGTTTTTGACGGGATATGGCGGGTTATATTTGGAGCACCAAAGTATATTGGCACGCAACCAGCAAAAAAACAATCAAAGATTTTTTCAGTAATATAGCCCGGAATATCTTTTGCATTTTCATAGCAAATAGAAAATTTATATCTTCTCAGAATCTCCCTTTTAGATTTTATTGCACCTTTATATGTTTTATAGCGGGGTCTAAAAAATCTACATAAGAATTTGATTTTATTTAATCTTCTCCAATAACCAGTAAAAAGATGCCTGTCCCAACCAAACCCAAAAAGGTCGAAGTCCTCTGGGTGATTATTTTCGAACCATTCAATCGCTCTTCTTCTTTCTGAATAAAGTTCAAGGGGATGTTTCACAAACTTATTTGCAACTATCATTGTACACAACCCCGTTTTTTCTGATAAATCAAAATTCAGTCTTTCAGGAACTTTTACAGAAAAATTAATCTTTATGTATCTTTTATTATCAACAAAATCATCATGCCAGGTAAAAATTTTTTTAAAATATCTGTGATTTTCAATATTCCAATTGTCGGGTCTGATAACCTCAGATTCAAAAATCAGGAGATAATTATTTCTGTCTGGAATAATATTATTCACACCAGCAAATTCATTATAGATAATAAATTCAGACTCGGAGACCTGATTTATATCTTGCGTACTGAGGTCAATTCCAATTTCATAGAATTTCTTTTTCAGTAAATAAGCTCCAAATTGGCAATCGTCTCGATTCACAATTTCATCTTTTAAATCAAACTGCCTATTTTGCAAGTAAAAAGTCCCTGTAAAATACGTTGCCTTCTTCATATTCTTTTTTCAATAATTTTGGCAAAAATATCCCTGAATCGTTCTACATAAGTTGGTCCATCTTTAAACACTCTTTTATAACCGCCAACCATTATTCTTTTTCTTTCGAATTCATTTTCCAGATAATATCTAATCTGCAACAATAAATCGTCAATCCCTGTATAGATTGCTATTTCTTTGCCTATATCAAAGTAATCTTCAAGAGAAGGTACATAATTTGTTAACTGAAACCCACCAAAAGCTGGAATTTCAAAGTTTCTTTGTTTCAATTGTTCTACTCTTTTTTGAGACTTTACAAAATTTTTGATTGTTCTATAGGACGAAAAAACATATCTGATGTCATTAGAAATACTGTTTGAAATATTAAGGTTAATTTTTGAAGTCTTAAAAATTTCTACCATTTCAGTAAAGGAAATTCGTCCATTTTCCCAACCATTTCCGAAACATACAACCTGAACATGGTTTTTGCGCAGTTGTTTTATTACCCATTCCCTATATATATTTTTCTCGCCCACAAATGAAACATCATATTTATACTTTATCGTCTCAAAATGAATATCCCTTGCATAATCATAACAAGCAGGTGCGCTCAGTATCACATTTTCATAACCTATTTTTTTATATTTAGCCACCGCAAACTTGTCAGTGGTAATAGAGTATGTAAAATGTGGGGCATAATACCTTGTAAAGTCCTCGAATCTCCATTGATCATCCCAGAACCAGTTTATAGTTATGTATCTACTTTTCAAATAATCCAGGGTTTCAAAAGAAAATTCATCTCTCATTAAAATGAAAAGTATTATGTCCGGCTTTATGAAATCTGCATATCTAATAATTTCTCGTTGCAATCTATCTTTGTCAGAGAAATAATCATCCCACCAGAAAGGATAAACTTCATTGCCAAGTTGTCTCAAAGCATAATACCAGCCACCTCCAGAATATTCTAAAGTCTCTCCGCGTTCTTTAATACCATAATCATAATGAAGAAAAACAGGTATTATCTTCATGTTATTTTTTGAATAAATTCTTTAAACCTATCAATCATATATTCTATTTTTTTATCTGTTATTCCTGGATATACTCCAATCCAGAAAAGGTTTTTCATCACAAAATCAGTATTATTGAGTCTCCCAAAAACTCTGTGTTTAATTCCCTGATATGCAGGTTGTCTCAACAGATTTCCACCAAAAAGCATTCTCGTTGCAATTTTATGCTGTTCAAGATAATTAACAATTTCTGCCCTTGTGAACGGTGCATCTTTTCTCACAAGTAAAGGAAAACCAAACCATGATGGCTCCGAATAATTCCCCCATTGTGGAAGTATAAAATATCTTTCGTATTGTTTAAAAAATTCATACAGTTTATTAAAGTTTTTCTGTCGGGCCCTGATGAACACTGGAAGTTTTTCCAATTGTGCAACACCTATCGCTGCCTGAAGGTCTGTCATTTTAAAATTATAACCAATATGGGAATAGATATATTTGTGGTCGTAACCATAAGGAAGTTTTCCCAATCTCCATGCAAATCTTTTGCCACAGGTATTATC
>JAOAAW010000130.1 GCA_026418655.1 bacterium
AAACATGGATATTACTCGGTTTATTGATTATGGGAAGAAAAACACAATTGCTGTCTGGGTTAGTACCGGGCTTAGTCCCGCACAGGCAGCCGATGGATTTTTGGGAAGATTGTTTTTGTATTCGCCTGTAAAACAATGACACCAAGAGAACGATTGAACAGAGCTTTTAAATGTCGGGAAGTTGACAGAATGCCAATCAGATTATGGGGTGTAGATCCAATGTTTCCAGATAGGAAAGATTGGTCACTGCTTTATGAACTTACAGAAAAATATGATCTCGAGATAATTAGAAGCTGGAGTCCGACAAAAGATGAACAACCTGAATTGCATCATAAAGAGGGCATTGAAGAAAAGATTTTACCTGAAAAAGGGTTCAGAGAAATTACAACTATAATTTATACACCGAAAGGTCCACTTGAAAGCATCTATTTGGCACCACTTTCAGGAGCACCCGGGTATGTCGTGAAGCATTTTGTTGAAAGCCCATCTGACGCAAGAAAGTGGTTATCAATTCCTGATGCTGAATTGCCAAAGGTTGAGTCATACTTTGATTTGGAAAGAAAAACAGGTGATCGTGCAATGCTGATGGTTGGAGTTGATGAAGCAATGTATATGGTCCAAAGATTAATGGGTTCAGAAATTTTCGGATACTGGCTATATGATGAAAGGGAATTGCTGAAGGAGATGATAGAACGAGCGTACTCAAAAATAGAAAAGCTTGTAAAGCATTATCTTTTTTATAAGCTTGGAGATGCATACGGCTGGGTGGGTCCAGAATTATGCATTCCACCACTTGCATCGGTAAGGGATTTCTATGAATTTGTCGTAAAGTACGATAGAAAAATTATTGACCTTGTTCACGATGCAGGAAAACTAACCTGGATTCATTGTCATGGTGATATGAAACCAGTAATAAATGGATTTATTGAAATGGGACTTGATTGTCTCAATCCAGTTGAACCTCCACCGGTGGGAAAGATTACACTTGCTCAGGCAAAAGAGATTTGTAAAGATAAAATGTGTCTTGAAGGTGGAATTGAGGATGGTGCATTCTACACAAAAAAACAAGATGAGATAAGAGAAAT
Organism: bacterium; assembly: GCA_026418655.1. Taxonomy (GTDB): domain Bacteria; phylum Ratteibacteria; class UBA8468; order B48-G9; family DTJG01; genus DTJG01. The sequence goes on from JAOAAW010000130.1 coordinate 1,086, forward strand.
CACAATAGAGACAATAAAACAGGGGAAACCCGGTGGTGGGTTTATTTTATGTCCAACATCATCTCCAAATACTGCCGCATCTTTACCTGCCTATGTGATCGAAAACTACAGGATTTTTGTCGAAACAGCAGTGAGCATGAGAAATTATTAATTCAGATTTCGGTATCCACATTGGAGTTTGGTACTCTGGAAACCACAAAAATATTTCTCGCAAAGACAAGATATTATAGAAAAAACAGCAATTTTGGTAAGGAAATCCTTTAATCAATCCGAATATAATTAAAACTATGAAGAAGAAAACTGGAAAAGTATTAGGCATAGGCGCTCATCCGGATGATCTGGAAATATCCTGTGGAGGAACACTTGCAAAATTCACATTGCAGGGCTGGCAGGTTATGATGGTTAGTGTATGCAAGGGAGATAAAAGTGGTAATGATAATGGAAGAGAAAGTATCATTGATGTAAGAAGAAAAGAAGCAAAATTGTCAGCAGGGATTATAGGGGCAAAATGTAGTACTCTTGGTTTTTCAGATAGTGAGATTTTTACCGGCAAGGATTTGAGGGATGTAATTATTGACTTAATCAGAGATATGAAGCCAGATGTTGTTATCACTCATTATCCGGAAGATTATCATGCTGACCACAGATTGGTTGCTTCAGAGGTTTCAAGTAGCGTATACATTGCAAGTTCCAAAAGATACAAAACGCGAAACAGACCGATAAACTTTATACCTGTTCTTTATTTTATGGAGCCACTTACAGGAATTGGATTCTGTCCAACAGAATACGTGGATATCACAGAAACAATGGACAGAAAAATTCAGATGCTGAAACAACACAAGAGTCAATTGCTTGCTATTAAAAGAAGAGGTGGAATAGATATTATTCAACTTGTAAAAGATACTGCTAAATTTCGTGGCTGGCAGTCAGGTGTGAAGTATGCTGAAGGATTTTGTGTAAATTACATCTGGCCTCATTTAAAGACATTAAGGGTGTTACCATGAACAGAAGAAAAGAGATTCAGGAATTGCTGAAATTAACTCCTGAAGAAGTGAAGAAACAGGCAGGAAGAACATTGATTGTTTACCAAACATTGGATGAGTTGCATAAGGATTTTGCTGATAGAATTGCCAAAGAGATAGAGAATAACAACAGGCAAACAAAACCGACAAGAATTATTTTACCTGTGGGACCAACCGGGCAATATCCTATTCTCGTTTCATTAATAGAAAAAAGAAAAATTTCCCTTGAAAATTGCTTTTTCTTTTTTATGGATGAATACTGTGATGATAACGGGTATGTGTTATCATCAGAGCATCCCTTAAGTTTTAAGGGGATAATGGAAAAGATTTTTTTCAGTAAGATTAATAGGCAGAGCATAAAAAAGAAAAATGTCTTTTTTCCGGATCAGTTTAATATTCAATATCTCAGGGAAATAATAGACAGGGATGGAATAGATACATGTTATGCTGGACTTGGAATTACTGGCCATCTTGCTTTTAATGAACCTGAGCCGGGTATTGAAGATAGTGAACCGAGATTGGTTTATCTGAATCCGATAACCATAACAATAAATGCAATCAGAGCAGATGTCGGAGGTAATCTAGCTGGATTTCCAAGAAAGGCATATACACTTGGAATGAGGCAAATTTTGATGGCAAAAAGAATTATTATTTATTGCCGTAATGATATACCCGGAATTGATTGGGCAAATACTGTTTTAAGACTGGCGCTTTTTGGAACCCCTGGCGACGACTATCCGGTTACCTATATAAGGAATAGGAATTATTTAATTATCACAACTGAAGAAACTCTGAGGCAACCCGGGTGTTTGTTGTAATTCAGAAGAAAGGAGAAAAAACAGATGAAAAGAATAAAAGCAGGTATTATAGGGTGCGGACATATGGGAAGGAATCATATATCCACAATTTTAAATAATTGCAGGGATGAATTTGAAATAGTAGGAATCTGCGATCCTGAAGAAAAAGAGATAAAGATAGCCAAAAATCTTTTTAACAACACTCCAATTTCCTGTTATTCAGATTATAAAGAGATGCTTAAGGATAAAGGCATTCAAGCAGTTTTTATTTCGGTTCCTAATTTTTTACATGCTGATGTAGCGATTGCTGCTTTGAAAGCAGGAAAAGATGTTTTTTGTGAGAAGCCAATAGCAACAAAGGTGGAAGATGTCTACAGGATGCTGGAAGCAAAGGAAAAAACGGGACATCTTCTGGTGATAGGGTTTGAGCTTCGTTATGCTGAATTTTATCAAAGGATGAAGGAGTTGGTGGAAGGTGAATGTGTAGGAAGACCGGTTATAGCCTGGTGTAAGGAATTCAGGGGTCCATTTCTTCCAAAAGTAAATAACTGGATACAGTACAGAGACAAATCAGGAGGTGCGTTGGTAGATAAGAACTCTCATCATTTTGATCTTATGACATGGTTTTTGAATGCCAGGCCATTGAAGGTTTGTGCTTTTGGAGGGACCAATGTAGTAAGGGTGGTTAATACTGATGATGAAGTTGAAGACAATGCATGTGTAATAGTAGAGTACGAAGGAGGACGTCGGGCTTGTTTATTACTTTGTATGTTTTCTCCTGAAACCTCTGATTATGGTCTGGAGCTTGGAATAATGGGAGACAGGGGTAGGTTAGAAACAGATAAGGAACAAAAGGCACTGCATTTCTGGATGAGAGAGAAACCAGAAGATATTGTTTGGAATTTAGAGGAAAGGCGTCCCAGGTACCTAAGAAAGAGTGCACATACAGTTTACAATGTGTCTCGTTTAGATGTGGAAGGTGGACATTTTGGGTTTCTACAGGAACACAAGGCATTCCACAGGGCAATTGAAAAAGGGGAAGTACCACTTACAAGTATAGAGAATGTTGTCTATAGCACTCTTATTCCAATTGCTGCTGAAGAATCCATGAGAACAGGTAAAGTAGTGGAAATAAAATAAAAGACCAAATGTCAAAAATCCTAGTGATAACAGAAGTAGCAAATAAACAATGAAAAGGGAAGATTTCAATAGAGAAGAATTTGATCGGTTAGCGGCAGAATTTCGCTATATTATTACTGATATCATCTGTCGTTCGGGCAGTGGACATTTAGGAGGTGCTTTATCGCTTGTGGAGATAGTTATAACTCTTTACTGGAGAATCATGAGGATAGATTCTAATAACCCACAATGGCCAGACCGAGATAGACTTGTTATGTCAAAAGGACATGCTGGCCCGGTTCTCTATACAGCTCTTGCATATAAAGGTTATTTTCCGATCAAAGAATTACTTACCCTGAATGCCAATGGGACGAGATTGCCCAGTCACTGTGATATGCTGCGTACTCCAGGGGTGGATATGACAGCTGGTTCTTTAGGTCAGGGTCTCTCTGCAGCAGCTGGAATGGCACTGGCCGGCAAAATGGATAAGAAAGATTTCAGAGTTTTCTGCATTATCGGAGATGGAGAATCTGACGAAGGACAGATCTGGGAGGCGGCACTTTTTGCCGGACACCATAAACTTGATAACCTTATTGTTATCACTGATTATAACAAACTTCAAATAGATGGATCAACAAAAGAAATTCTTGATCTTGAGCCACTGATTGACAAATGGAGGGCATTCAATTGGGAAACCATGGAGATGAACGGTCATAACTGGGACGAAATTTATAAGACCATTAATAATGCTATAGAAATAAAGGGTAAACCAAAGATGATAATTGCCCATACTGTAAAAGC
>JAOAAW010000143.1 GCA_026418655.1 bacterium
AGCGTAAACCACTGGCAAATGTCAGACCAACCTTTGGATTTACCTGTATTTGATTTATACCTTCAAGCTGATATTCAACAGGATCTTCAAGGGTTATAATGTGGATGTGAGGGGTATTTATCCTTGATAACGCCGCATAAAGGGTTGTTGTCTTTCCGCTTCCAGTAGGACCCGTCAGAAGTATAATTCCATGGTCATAATGAATGAGACGGTCAAATCTTTCAAGGTCTTTATCTGAAAATCCAAGGTCATTGAGTCCAAAGTTATAGCTCGACTGGTCAAGAAGCCGTAGGACTGCTGACTCACCAAAAAATGTCGGAATGATTGATACCCTTACATCAATCTGCTTATCCTCAACCCTGATAGAAGTTCTTCCGTCCTGTGGAACCCTTTTTTCAGCAATATCAAGGTCAGAAATAATTTTCACCCTTGAAATAACAGCACTCTGATATTTCGCAGGTAACGAAAGCATGTCATGTAACATACCATCTATTCTGTATCTCACCTTAAGGGTATTTTCAAGACTTTGAAGGTGGATATCACTTGCCCTCATCATAATTGCCCTATAGAAAATCTGGTTCACCAACCTTATAATTGGCGCCTGATTTGCTAAATCCAGAAGGTCCCCATTCTGAGAGGGAAGTTCTTCTGTGAGAGTATCACCGAATATTTTTTCATCACGACTCAGTTCCTGAATGATTTTTTGTGAAGATGTAGGGCTATAATAGTGTTTTTTTAACAAATTCTGTATTTTTTGCTTGTCAACAATGACAAAAGAAACTTTTTTACCAGTAAATTGTTCAAGCTCACCAGGATCAACTTTTGAGGGGTCATCTGTTGCAAAAATTACTCTACCAGGAACATCTTTCAAGGGAAGAAGAGAAAATGCTTCAAGGAATGAAAAAGGAAATTTTGTCAGAATTTCTGAATCAATAGCTTTTTCAATTTCTTCTATACTAAGATTGAGATTACTTCTTTTTATCATTTTGAAGGATTTTTTCTTTTTCCTGCCTTATCTCTTCCACCTGCTGGAATGATGTTATAATTCGCGGGGTAATAAATATGAGCAAATTTGTCTTTACACTGCCCTTTGTCTCTCTTTTAAATAATCTTCCGATCCCGGGAATATCCCCGAGCACAGGCACTTTCTGGACGGTATTCTCATTATCATTGCGGATCAAACCGCCAAGCACAACTGTTTGATTATTCGGAACAATAAGAGTTGTATCAGCTTCGCGCTTTGCAGTTGTTAATGCACCATCAGTAGTTTCTGTAATTACTTTTGTTACTTCCTGATGAATTTTTAATTTAACATATTTATCCTGACTGATCTGTGGAGTAATTTTAAGAATAATCCCGACATCCTTATAATCATAACTTCTTATTGTATCTGTACCTGAACCACCTGTGGGAGTTGTAAATCTCGTTTCTTTAAGATAAGGAGTATTTTCACTGACATTTATTGTGGCCTCTGTATTATCCGCAGTCATTATCTGAGGAGTACTAAGAATATTAAACTGGGTATCTTTTCCCGAAAATGCCATTTTCAGATGGTCAATCAAACTCTTTGTATTTACGAAACCAATCTGAAGTCCACCTTTTTCTCCCACAATTTTTTCTATTCCAAATTTAGTTTCCGCTGAACCTGTATACTTATCGTGATCAAAATCCTGAACTGCTGCCCACTGTATTCCAATGTCCTGCTCTCTTTTATAGGATACCTCTGCAATCAACGCTTCTATCAAAACCTGGTTTGTCATGACATCAAGCTCTTTTATAAGGTTTTCTATATTGGGATAATCATCTACCTCCGCGTAAATAATCAGGGAATTTGTTGCCTTTACAGCAACAGCAGATGGCTGAATTATTTGCTGTCCCGGTCGCACTGGTTGAACCCTCTTTTTTGCCAGTATCTCGTTAAGGGTCTTTGCAACATCTTCTGCATTTGCGTTCTGAAGCTTGAAAACCCTCAGAGATTCTTTTCCCGGTGGACTGGGTTGATCTATTGCCTTTACAATCTCCTGCATCTTTTTAACATTAGCTCCAAAATCAGATAAAAATATTGTATTGCTTCTTGAGTCAAAAGAAATCTGGCCGGCTCTTGATAGGTATGGTGTGAGAATCTGTGATATTGTTTCAACAGGATAGTATTTCATAGGAATAATTTGTGTTATATGCTGGTCAAGCTTGTCATCCCCTATATCTCCATAATTAACAAGAGGCGACCGTGCCCTTCCATCAGCGGATGGAATTATAAATGAGATACCATCCCGTTTTACAATTGTGAAACCATAAAGGTTTAATACTGCCTGGAACACCTGGTAAAGTTTGTCGCTTTCAACAGGCTTTTGAGAAATAATGGTAACGCTTCCCCGTACTGCAGGATCAATAACATAGTTTTCACCTGTGAATTCACTTACAAGTTTGATAAATGTTAGGATGTCAACATTATTAAAATTCAGTGTGAATTGTCTTTGACCAAAAACACAGACAGAAGAGAAAACAAAAAACAAAATTAACTTTTTTGACAATATTTTCGACATGCTGTATGCCTCTGTTCTTCGCTATCTCATCGGTTGCATTCCTGAACCAGGTCCTCCTGGTTGACCGGTTCCCATTGTTTGCTGGTATCTTTGTTCAAGATTTGAAATAAATTTCTCAAGGGCGTCCTCGGCTACCTTCTTCACATCTGGGTCAGGATCCTTTGCCATGTTCAAAAGAATTCTCATTATGAGGATATCGTTTGCACTTCTACCGTATTGTGTTCCAGAAGATGAAGAGGTTCTTGTTGTTCTGTACTGCTCACCTTCCTGTGTCCTTATTACAAAAAGCCTTATCGCATATTTTCTTACAACGGGATCTGGATCATTCATAAATCTAAGCAGGCTGGTATCTGTCCCAAAAATCTGGTCAAGGGCTATTGAAACGAGGTCCCTTATCTCAGGATCTGGGTCTGCAAGCATTGTGAAAAATTCAGGGATTACTGCTGTTGTTCCAAGACCTTCATCGCCATATCTGCTCGATGAACCTGAAGATGTTGTTCTTCCACCTCTCATACCAAAAATATCACCAACCCCTGTATAGTAAGATGAAGAACCAGTTGAGGTTGTTGTTCCGAGTGTCATTCCGCCAACAAGGGATTGTAATGCCTGCATCCTTACCTGTTTATCCGGATGTCTCAGCATATTGGTAACAGTGGCAACAACAATTTCAACACCCCCAGTGTCATAATTGGTTGAAGTACCTGAAGTTCCTGTCCGGGACCTTGTACCAGTTGTTCTTCCAGATGTTGTAGAGGTTCTTGTTGAAGTCGTTTGAGCAAAAATCTCAACGAACTCAGCAAAAAATAACATAAGTATAACTACTGTCAGTAATTTTTTCATTTTCTCCCTCCTTTTGAGGTCTTTCTGCACCCAAAAATTAGACGATAAAGATGCTGAAACAGTTTACATAAACTAAAACTTTTCAAGTATTCCACCGTCTATCTTTTTTTCAATTTTCTGTACATCAGGCTTGCTGACAAAATTGGCTTCTTCATAAGTACTTATTACCCTGGGAGTTAAAAATAAAAGCATCTCGCTTTTTGTGTTACTGTAAGTTGGCTTCTTGAAAAGATTACCAAGAAGGGGTATGTGCTGCAAGAATGGCACCCCAGAAGACCTTGCCTCTTTTCTATCCTGTATCATTCCGCCAATAATGAGTGTCTGACCATCGTACACTACTATGCTCTGGTTGGTCTCTCTGCTTGAAATAACAGGTTGTTCTGTTGTATATGTCTGCCCTCCGGCTGTTGCTGAAAGCCTTCTGATTTCAATCAACCTTGCATCATAAATGTTAAGGTTCAAAAAGACACTTCTATTTCTCTGAATAATCGGTGTCACCGTAAATTCTGTACCGACTATATCTTCAAAAACATTAAAGGTCGCCGTCGTAATTATTGTCTGTTGTTGTTGAGAAACAGTTGATTGAGGTATTAAATAAGGAACATTCTGTTCAACTGAAATAATGGCTGTTGTTCCGTTCAAACACATAATTTTCGGTGCCTGTATGAGTTTTACCTGACCTTTGTTGCTCAATGCCTGTATCAGCATGTTAACATTGTAGTTTGTAATCCCGAATGAAAATGTACCCTGTGGAAGTGTGGATGAAACTCCGGGTGTAAAAGTTGGATTCTCGCCAAATTTCGGACCTGTTAGAGTTCCACCTGCACCAAGCGCTTCAACAAGCCTTGAACTCACAAGCCAGTCAATACCAAGTGTATTATCATTGGAAAGAACTATTTCCACCAGTTTTGCTTCAATAAGAACCTGGGAGATTGGTGTATCCAGTGAAGAAACAACCTCGCCAATTTTTGCTGCTGTCTCTTCATCTGAAGCCTCTACAATAATTGAATTTGTTCTTGGCTCGTGAACTATAGTTTGAAGTGGAAATGTCTCTTTCAGTGCTTTCATTATGCCATATGCGTCTCCATAATGTACCTGGAAAACTCTTCTCAACCTCGCTTTAACAGCTGCTGCAGACCTGTTAAATTCTTCGGCAGTCATAATTTTAATCACACCATTGTCTTCAACATATCTCAGGTTGTTGGCTTCACATATAAGGTCGAGTACTCTCTGGAGCGGAAGGTCTTTCACATTGATTGAAACCCTTCCTGTAATTCCCTGCATTAGAACTATATTGGCACCTGTAAGGTCATAGATGAGTTTCAAGGTTTGATTTAAATCAGCGTCTGTAAGATTAAGAGTGACAGGATAGTCAGCAACTTTTCCAAGAATTACTCCTGGTTTCTTTTGAGTTGCAAATTCATCAATTTGAAATCTTGCCTTATTGGCAAGTCTTATTGCTTCTGTAAATCTGTTATCTTCATACGCTTCTTTAGCCATTCTCAATGTTGAACGTGGTCCAAGAAGCTGAAATTCATTAAGTTTTCCTTCTTTTTCAACCGTTGCAAGATAATTGGCAGTATTTAGGATAACCTTCTGCGCTTCTTCTGCCATTGTCTCTAATTCACCTTCTTTATTTATCTCTATCTCTCTGATTGTTTGCCCCTGAACCTTATAGGAGGTAACCGGAGTTGTTTTACCGAGACGGCCTTCTGCAGTTCTAAGATAGTGGGTAATTTGGGATTTCTTATACTCAGGAGCAAGTCCCTGAATCTGTTTGAACAAAGCTATAGCCCTTGAATAATCTTTCTGATAGTAGCTCTTAATGGCGTCACTATAAAGAAGATCAAGTTCTGTGGTATTTGTTGTTGATGAACGGGTTGTTTGCGAAACCGCAGGTATTATGCCTAACACCCAACAGAAAAATATCGCAAATAATATCTGTCTTGAATTTGGTATTTTCATTTTTCCTCCATTTATTTTACCTCTACTCTCAAATACAAGTCAAGTCATTCAGCAGGAATCTCAACAATAACTCCTTCTTTGGAAAGTGTAAGGATCCCTTTTTCTTTTTTTAGTATTCTGAAACCTTCCACAACATCGCCCACGGTTACCCTGTAAGTTCTTTGTTTACCTTCTATAAAGATATATTCAATACCTTCCATAATCAAGCTTCCCCTGTAAACAAGCGTACATTCAATCTGTGGAACAATCAAGGGTGAAATTTCTGGTTTTACAACAGGAGCAGGTGGTAAAATTTTTGATACTGTTGCTTCTGACACTGCTGGTAAAGTTGGTTCTGGTTTTTCAGGTTTCAAAATTGGGGTTATTTTTTCAGGTTTTTCCCTAACAGGCTTATAAACTTCCTGGGTTACAATTGAGGGTTTCTTTGTAATTGTAATTATCTCAGGCCTATATGCAAACATTATCTCTGCCTGCTTTGGTTTTTTCACGAGTTCCATGGTTAAAAGCCCACCTGAGAAGGGATCTCTTTTGCCTTCTATATTTATTGACGGGACCTTGTATTCCTCTATCTTTATCTCTTCTGAAGCAATAGTAGTTGCTGCTTTTCCTGATGTAGAGGTTTGTTCACTCGCACCAAACATTTCCTCAAATCTTTCCCTTGGTGGCTGCCATCTCATTGTATAGAAAAGTATCTCACCCAGCCACACAAGTAGCAAAAGGAAAAATAGTAATCTAAAAGCATTCTTTCTCAAAAAAGGACCAAGTTTTATCGGTTCCTTATATTTTTTCTTTCTCTCAACTTTTACGGGTATTTTTACTTCCTTGACAGGTGCCGGAGTTATTCCAGGAACTTGTGTAAAGGATACTGCCGGTCGAATCTTTGTAGCTTTCGCTTTCTTCACATAAGCTGAAATTGAACCTGATATGGACGATAAAAGCATTCCATAAGATTTATTTAAGTTTGAAACAGAATTATTTATTCTCGCTGAGAACTCATTGAGTTGTTTTATAAATTCTTTACGGGCTTTTTCAGATTCTATCTGTTTCTGCTTTTTCTTTGCCGCAAGAAGAATTTCAGCTTTCAGAAGTTCCCTCTTTTGAAGTGCTAACTGTTTCTGTCTTGCCTTAAATTCAGCTGTTTGGATTGCCTTTACCTGTCTTTCCTGTTTTTTAGCAAGGGCAATAATTTCTTTTTGTTTCTTCAGGGCCTCCTTTTTAATCTTTTCTTCGGCAAGTTGCCTGAGATGTCTATCCTTGAGTTCTTTTATGAATGCATGAAGTTTCTCACGCTTTATGGGCCTTAAATCCACTGGTTCCGGGACAGGTTTGGTGGGTTCTTTTACTGGCTCTGCAGGAAGCCGTTTTTTTCGCGCCCGTTCAATTCTGATTTTCTCGCGACGTAATCTCTCTAATTCAGATTTTTCCCTGGCACGCTTAATAAATTCAACAAGCCTCTGCTTCTGTAATTGTCTTCTGACCTTCAATTGCTCAATCGCTTCCTGTCTTGCCTTCCTAATCTGCTCCCGCTCTAATTGCCTCTGCCTCCTGTGTTCCTCTGCCTCTTTCCTTCTGGCTTCCTGTTTCTCCTTCTTTTCATGCGCCTTCTCTATCTTTATCCGCATCAATTCCTGCCTGCGGATTTTCTCTGCTTCAAGTCGAGCGGCTCTTTCTGCCTCTGCCTTTATAATTGCCTGCTTCCTGGCTTCCTCCCTTATCCTGCGTCTTAACTCAACTTCCCCCCTGCGACGCAATCGCTCTGACTCTTCTTTAGCTCTCAATGCCTTTATCAGTTCAATAAGCTTTTGCTTCTGGATATTACGTCTGGAATCGACCCTCTTTTCCTCTGCACTGTTTCGTGGCTTTTTGAAATTCAAGGCTGGTTTCCTTTGCGGCTCTTTATCGGATGGCTGGTCACTGGCTCCGGGTGAACCTGAAACATCCCCACCCCCTCCTGATGGATCTGATGAAGCAAAACCAAAAGCAAGTACAGGTTTTATACGTCTCCTCATTTTCAGATGCACAGGAACAACTGATTTCTTAATATCATACCTGTTGTCCTGCGTCCTTTTACTGACCTGTTTTTGAGCGCTGGTTCTTACGTGTTTTTTAGAGGTAATAAACTGTTTTACAAGTTCACGTCTTGCGTTCCTGTCCAATTTTTTCCAGTGCGCAATAAAATCATTACTCATTTTACCACCCTATCTTGCAGGTTGAACTGGAACAGGTGCCTGAGGCCCTGGCTGAGGTTGAGGTGCACTAGAAGAACCTGTTCCACTGGCTTTTGCAACCGAAACAGTTTCTGGCACTGTTGCTGCCTTTTCTATCATAACGGCATTGATCTTGAAATTACCCTGAAACAAACCTGAACCTTTTCTGGTAACTGCAAAGCTTTCAACTGTAAAAAAAGAAGAAGGATTATTCAGATATCGTAAGAATCTCATTATCTCTACACTTGTACCAATGATTGAAACATCAAGTGGAAGTATTTTATAAAAGGCGACAGTGGACGGAATTCCAGGGACCACTGAATTAACAACACTTACTCCAGAATCAATCAGAAGGTCAAGAATGTGTTTTATGACAGTTATCTGGAGTGAAAATAATGGTATCTGGTCTTTCGGAGGAAAACCGGTTTCTTGAAATCCAAAGGACGAAGGAATAACCACGTTGTTCCTGCGCGCCTTTTTCGCCAGAAGATCATTCGTCTCAAAAAGAAATTCTTTGAATTCCACATTCGGGAAAACTTTGAACTCAGGACTCTCCGGGTAAGTGGTGGAAAACCGGTTCAACAATGAGTTAAACTGACCTGCTATTGCTGCGTATTGCTTCTCCAATTTGTTAACAAGTTCAGGCGAAGGGGCAAGCTCTTTCTGAGTTTGATATTTTCTTATTTCTTCATGTTTGGCTTTTATTTCTTCTTCAACCTTCTTAAGTTCCTGCCTGGTTTTGTGAATGAGGTTAACTCCATAACCAAGTATCCCAAGAACTATCACGAGAAACACAAAAACAAGATTTTTCTTCAAAAAAACTAAAATCTTTTTCATTTTATCTTTGCCGTTAGAAGAAATTTAAGCCTACCGGTTTCCCGGTCAAGTTCACAGGAATCAATAATAACATCTGAAAAGAACTCAAGCTTTGACAATCGTTGAACGAAAAGTTTTAAGTCAGAAAAAGCACTTTTTATATCAGTCGCAATAACCTCCCCATCAAGGGTCAGAACACTTATGTTTTCTGGCAGTGTTGAAGGTGGACCAGAAGGTTGAGCCTGCACAGGCGCAGCTTGTGCAGCAGGTGCAGGTGGTGGTTCAGCAGGAGGCGCCCCTGGTGCACCAGGAGGTGGTGGCACTCCAGGACCAGGTGGGCCAGGAGGTTGAGGAGTCGGACCTGGTGCAGGAGCAGCAGGTGCTGCTGGAGCTGGAGCAGAAGGGGCTGCCTGAGCAATTTGAGCACCGGCAGGATAGATATTATTAAGATAAATCCTGCTGCTTGGCAATGAATTCCCTATCTCCATAATCCTTGCCAGCCACAGAACCTTCTTGTCAAAAAGATTCTGCAATACTCCAATCTTACTTTTGATATCATTAATGTTTTTTTGAAGAGTTTCAACCTGGGGTTTGAATTGTTCATATTCCTTCAAAGCAGTATCCAGCTCGGTCTTATAATTTTCATACGCAGTCTTTTCTATCTGTAAAAAGAACAGTGGTGTAAGGGTTAAGAGTATTGCCATGATTGTTGAAAGAAATATGTAGGGTCTGTTTTCCGCAAATTCCCTCATTCTCAGAATTTCAACAGGAAGCATATCTATATCCACAACCGCCTGATTGAGGGTTTTTAGAGCAATACCACATGCAACAACAATCTCAGAACCTTTATCTGCAAGTAATTCATGATAATCAGGTCTCACATCACAGAAATCAAGAACATTAAGAGACACGACCGGTGCTCTTAATTTTTGTTCAAGATATTCCTTTAATCCAATCATCTTCGATGTACCACCGCATATGAAAAACCGATTCAGTTCGGGCCCTTTAAGAGTAAATCGCCAGTAATCAATTGAATTCTGCAATTCAGTATTCAAAGAATCAATGATGGAAGCTACAGCTGGTGATCTCATACCCTGTTCAATTTTGATTATTTCTGCATCATGAAATTCAATTTTCTGAGCATCCATTAATGCTGAGGAAATGCTATCTCCTGTTGTCGTGAGAGATCTCATCAGAATTTTTTCCTGATGGTTGATAATCAGATTGGCTGTCTGTGCTCCTATATCAAGTATAGCCTGACACTCCTGTGAATTAAACATTGGAGAAATACGATAAACATTGTAGAGCGCAAAAAAGTCTGTATCCAGAGTCTCAAGAATTAAACCAAAAGGGACAAGGTGGGCAATGTAATCATTTACAAGGTCCCTTTTTGCAGCACAGAGTAGAACCTGAAAACTCTTTTCAGTTTCTGCAATAATCTGATATGACCAGGCAACCACCTCAATAGGAAATGGTATCTGCTGCTGAATTTCAAATTTTAAAATATCCCGAAGTTTTCCAAGGGGCACCTTGGGCACAGTAATCACCCTGACAAGAATTCCTCTACCCGGAAGACTTACAGCCGCCCTTTTTGCCTGAAGCGACTTTACAAACTCTTTGCCCTCGGTCCGTAAAACCGGCAATCTTGCATCATATGGAAATTGGGGTGCATCATACTGCTGATAATAGTCAATTGTAAATTTTTTATTGTTTCTACTGGGCGTAAGTTCAATAGCCCTGATATGGGCTGTTCCAAAATCAAAAACCAGATGCTTCATCCTGCCCATTTTCATAGGCTCAGGTCCCTAGTAGAGAAAAACTTAAAAATTGACCATTTCCACCAGACAAAAGGCTTCCCTTTGGTTCTTTCAAATCATGATATTTTCCCTTTTGCCCGGTTTTTAGTTGCGGGGGACCGATTTGAACGGCCGACCTCCGGGTTATGGGCCCGGCGAGCTACCACTGCTCCACCCCGCAGTAGTTCATATTTTATTGCCCCTGGTTAAATTTGTCAACTCTTTATTGATTTCCATCTGCAGGGAACGAATAATTCTTTTTGCTTCTGATGAAGCACCTTCCATTTTCATTACCTTTTTTTCAAGTGAATCTATTTTTTCATACAGAAGGAAAAGATAAATTATAACTAGGTCAAGCACATCAGCATGGGGCATGGACAGACGCAAATTTTGAAGTTCTTCATTTATCTTGTTTTCAATTTTTTTCATAAATACTTCGTCCTTATCTGTGGCAATGGTACAGTTACGACCAAGTACTGTAATTCTGTATCTTTTCATTTTCTGAGAGTTATTGAAAATTGCTTCTCAAGAGCGGAAACAAGATTGTCTATAATCTCGTCCACTTTTTGTCTGGTTAGCTTTCCTTCGTCGTTTGATAGAATAACAGTTATTGAAATGCTGGTAGTCCCATCAGGCACATTTCTACCTTTATATATATCAAAAATCTTTATATCCTCAAGCATATCCACATTTTCATAAAGAAATTTTTCAACATCTTTCCAGTTTACTGAATCTGGAACAAAAAATGAAAGATCTCTGGTAATAGGTAAAATCTTAGGCAGTGGCTTATAATAAAGTTCAGGGAAACCTTTTCTTATAAATTCTGTGAGAAATATTTCAGCGAGAAATACTTTTTCCTGGTCTATCTCATATTTTTTTAAAATACCTTTTGATGGCAATATAATCCGTCCAAGGACATTATTTACTGGACTGATGAATTTTATTATAACACTTCCATCTTCACAATTATCTATCTTTTGTGAAAGATGGTCGTAGCCAATTTCTTTCAATAGTCTTTCAATCTTACCCTTGAAAACAAAAAACTCAAAGCTATTCATACTACCCAGGCAAATTGCGGGTTCTTCGGATGGTTCTGAGTTTCTCATGTAATATATATTTCCAATTTCAAATACGGATACTTTCTCAATTTTCATATTATGATTGTCTCTTAAATTCTTTAAAATCCCTGGTATTAAGGAATCCCTCAAAAAAGAATAATTTTTTGAAAGGGGATTTAAAATTTGTACCGGAGAACCTGAAGAAAAATCCAGTTCATTTTCATCAGTAAGTCCATGATTTATTACTTCTGTAAAACCAAAATTTACGACAAGGTCCTTCAATCTGTCAAGGAC
>JAOAAW010000013.1 GCA_026418655.1 bacterium
AAAGGATGCGTAATGTCTCCTGTTCCAAGCAGAGAAATACCCTTATTTTTAGTCCATTGAACACAGTGTTCTATATCCATATTTTTACTGGTTGCCCTGCTGTATTTTGAATGAATATGAAAGTCTGCAATATACATAAAAAATCCTTTTCAGGGTTTCAAAAATTCCTTTTTTAAGATATGCGCTAATTGTTCGAGGGATTGAGGTATTACTTTTGTTGATGCTATAACTGGCATGAAGTTTGTGTCTCCATTCCATCGCGGTACTATATGAATATGAAGGTGACCGATCAGTCCTGCTCCTGCACTTTTTCCAAGGTTTATTCCTATGTTAAATCCATGAGGTTTCAAAATTTTTTTAAGAACTCGCAATACCATTTTTAAAGCATTATATATTTCAAGTATTTCATTCTTGTCAATATCTTCAAAATTCCCTTTATGTTTAATGGGCGCAACCATAAGATGGCCATTGTTATACGGATATATATTCATAACTACCATAGTGTACTTGCCTTTCCATACCATAAAGTCTGCGTTTTTGTTCCTGACAGCCTCACATAAAAAACATTTCCCTGCTTTTGGTTTCTTTATAAAACTAATTCTCCATGGTGCCCACAACACATCCAGATTTTGCATTCTCATCTCCTATTATGTCTTTAAGTTCTAAATTTTTTAGATATTTGATCAATTCTCTTTTCTTATTCTGTAAATTACCATTGATTACCATTTCTTCGAGTTTTTTCTTGACTAGTCCAACCTGCTTGCCAGGTTTAATTTTCAGTATGTCCATTATATCAAAACCTGAGATTGCAAGTTTAAATTTTGCCAGTTTCATTTTTTTGTTAAGCATTCTAATGCGCTCATAAAGAGAAAGTATTTTTTCTCTTGCCAGTTTGACCTTTTTTTCGTTTTTACTTGTAATATCGGCCTGTGCGATAATGAAGAGACCCTTCATATTTGTACCTATTTCTCGAATAAATCTTGCAAGGGCATTATCTGTTGGGTTTTCTTTTGCAAGTAGATGAGGTCTAAGATGGTATTTAATGAGATTATAAATAATCTCTGCTTCCTTTTGCGATATTTTAAGTCTTTCGCAAACTTTTAAACTCATATTAGCACCAACGATTTCATGTCTATGAAAAGAAACCTTACCATTATTGACTTTCAGGGTTCTGGGTTTTCCTATATCATGCAACAACGCTGCAACTCTTATTGCATGGTTTCTAGTAAGAGAGGCGGCATTATCGAGTACCTGAAGTGTATGGTCAAATAGTTCTTTGCAGGGATGTTTTGTGTTTTTTTCCCTCAGGTTTGCGATTTCTGGAAGAATAAGTTTAAGCGTCTCTGTTTCTTCAAGAAGGTAAAACCCCTGAGATGGTTTTTTTGCCATAAGTATTTTCATTATTTCGTCTGCAATTCTTTCCTGACTGACTATCTGTAAGCGTTTTGCATTATTTTTCATTGCTTTTTTGGTTTTGTCTTCGATGTCAAAACCGAGTATAGTGGCAAATCTTATGCCTCTTAAAATTCTTAATGGGTCATCAAAGAATGTTTTTTCAGGGTCAACAGGGGTTCTAATTATTTTAAGTTTGATATCTTTTTTTCCATCAAAAGGATCAATAATTTTTTTGCTCATAAGGTCCATGGCAATAGCATTTATGGTAAAATCACGTCTCGCCAGATCTTCAATAACAGTTGCTGATGTGACATAGGGCTTTCTTGAATCTTCATCATAACTTTCTTTCCTAGCAGTTGCAAACTCAATTTTATTTTTCCCCAGTTCAATCATAGCAGTTCCAAATCTTCCATAAAATATTGGTGTTGGGTAGCCAAATTCTTTCGCAAATCCTTTTGCAAATTTCAGAGCATCAGATTCCAACATAATATCAATGTCATGATTCTTGCGTCTTAAAAACTTGTCCCTAAGGTAGCCACCAACAAGGTAAGGCGTAGTATTACACTTCTTGCCATATTTTGCAATTTGTTCGAGGATGACTTCTGATTTCAGTGTCATATGTACTCAAAAAAGTCCCACCACTTTTCCATTTTCATCAATGTCGACATGAATTCCTGCTGGTTCAGCTGGAAGGCCCGGCATGGTTCTCATTTTCCCACAGAGAGGATATATAAAGCCTGCACCCGCTGAAAG
This sequence comes from bacterium, assembly GCA_026418655.1. GTDB lineage: Bacteria > Ratteibacteria > UBA8468 > B48-G9 > DTJG01 > DTJG01. The sequence continues at coordinate 2,149 of JAOAAW010000013.1, forward strand.
CCGAACATCTTCTATGGGTAATGTAAATCCTTTTGGTGCTCCTTTTAAATTGGGGTCATGTGAAAGAGAGAGATGGGTTTTTGCCATACAGATTGGTAGATTTTTGAATCCCCATTTAGTGTAGAGATTTATTTTCTGCTCCGCAGTGGTGGAATAAGAAACTTTTTCTGCTCCATAAATTTTTGTTGCAATTATTTCAATCTTTTCTTTTATTGATTTTTCGAGGGGGTATAGAAAATTAAAGTTGTGTTTTTCTTCACAAGCCTGTATAACCTTCTCTGCCAATTTTATTCCTCCTTCGCCACCTTTTGCCCATACCTCGCTAACTTCTGCTGCTTTGGCACCGGCTTTCAATGCAAGTTCTTTTACAAGTTGTATTTCTTTCTCGGTATCCGTCGTAAATCTATTGATTGCTACAACCGCCGGAATACCAAACAGATTGACATTTTCGATGTGCTTGATAAGGTTTTCAATACCTTTTTCTATAGCCGAAAGGTTCTCCTCAATCAATCCTTTGTCAAGTGGTTTACCAGGTACAACCTTAAATTGTCCACTATGCATTTTCAATGCCCGAATGGAACATACGATTACAACACAATCAGGTTTTAACCCGCTGTATCTGCATTTTATATTTGCAAACTTTTCAAATCCACAGTCAGCACCAAAGCCACTTTCTGTAACAACGTATTCTGCTAATCGTATGGCAATTCTATCAGCAATTATTGAACTGTTTCCATGTGCAATGTTTGCAAATGGGCCGGCATGAACCAACACAGGTGTATGTTCAAGAGTTTGCATGAGAGTAGGTTTTATTGCGTCTTTGAGTAACACGGTCATTGCACCAGCAGCTTTCAAATCTTTTGCCGTTACAGGTTTACCTGACCGTGTTGTTCCGATAATTATATTAGAAAGCCTATTCCTTAAGTCAAAGATGTCAGTTGTTAATGCAAGAATAGCCATTACTTCAGAAGCAACAGTAATATCAAATCCAGTTTCGCGTGGTATGCCATTATCACTGCCGCCAAGCCCGATGACGATGTTACGAAGTGCTCTGTCACTGACATCAACGACCCTTGGCCACGTAATGGAAAGAGGATCTATATCAAGTGGATTTTTTTTAAGTAATGAATTGTCAATAAAAGCTGCGAGTAGGTTATGTGCTATGCCAACTGCGTGAACATCTCCAGTCAAATGTAAATTAAAATCTTCCATTGGAATTACTTGAGAATATCCTCCGCCTGCTGCTCCACCTTTTATTCCAAATACAGGACCGAGTGATGGTTGACGAATACAGGTGAAAACTTTTTTCCTAAGTTTTCCCAGTGCCTGGGATAAACCTATTGTTGTAACTGTTTTTCCTTCTCCAAGAGGGGTTGGAGTAATGGCTGTGACATCTATATACTTCCCCTGTCTATTGCCCTCGATTTTTTCCATAATATCCAGAGATACTTTAGCTTTATAATTGCCATAAAGCTCAAGATACTTCTCGTCAATACCTGCGTTGGCTGCTATTTCTCTGATATCTTTTATTTTTGCTTTTTGTGCAATTTCAAGATCAGTCATCATTTTTGCTCCTTTGTTTTAAAAAATGTTATTTTTTCAACTAAGCATTGATTATACTTTTTGCGGCGTTAACTGTGTTGCGTAATAGAATTGCAGTTGTAACAGGACCGACGCCACCCGGTACCGGAGTTATCCATGATGCTTTTTCCTTTGCTATTTCAAATTCGACATCACCTACGATTTTATCTCCAAGTTTGTTAATACCAACATCTATGACAATGGCTCCTTCTCTTATCCATTCGCCTTTTATCAAGTGGGCTTTACCCACGGCTACGATAAGGATTTCAGCCATTTTTACATGATCTTCAAGCATTCCTCGTTCACTTGTTGCTATATGACATATACTTACAGTTGCAAATTTATCCACAAGTAATAGGGAAACTGGTTTACCTACTATGTCACTGTGTCAAACC
>JAOAAW010000014.1 GCA_026418655.1 bacterium
GTCTCATTCCCACCGGCCTTATCAAGTTTTGCAGCAGTAACAGTTGCCTTTGTTAGGTCTGCTGTGCCTGAATACAGAGTTAATTTTCCACTGACAGAGTATGTTCCGAGAATAAAGTCCTTCTGTTCATCCTTATTTGTGATAATAACGTCGTAATAACCGGCTGAGGGAGAAATCACTCCATATCCTTCAAGAAACACCTCAACCCTATATGGTACAGGTGCTCCCCCTGCTGGATTTGCAAGCTTTGATGATGGCATGAGATTATAGAAAGCATAGTTTCCACCAGAATCTGGATGTGTAACCTTATAAACACTTGGAACATCAGGATTCTTGCTTACAGCTGAACAAACAATCATCACATTCGTCACTGGTTCCACTGACGGAGTGATGAAACTTACCTTTCCCTTGATGGCATAACTGACAAGGTAAAAATCCTTTCCCGAAATATCTTTATTTGTGATTGTAACCGCATGGCTGCCAGAAGTTGGATAAATTGTGATATAACCAGATAAAGTAACACTGAGTGAGTAATTTGCAGGTGCAAGGTTGGTAAATTTGTAAATACCAGAAGAATCAGGAATTGTTGTAAATATAATATACTCTTTCTTCACACTGTTGTAATACTGACAGACAACAAGGGCTTCATTGGGTCTGCATGTCCCTCCCTGCAATGTGATTTTCCCTGAAAGTGAATACTTAGCGATTGGTTCAATGAGAAAATTATTACCTTGCGAATCAGGACCGAGAACAATACCCGTGTATCTCCCTGAAACTGGATTGGTAATTTTATATCCAGCAGGAATTTCAGGATACAAAGTATAAGTACCCTCAGGAATATTGGTGAAAATATAAGTCCCATCGGGTTCTGGGTGAAGTGTGAATGAGATGCTTGTATCTGATGTGCAATCAAGATGAAGTTTCACATCAGGCGGTTTGATTACACCTTCAGAAACGTCAAGTTTACCCCTGACTGAATAGTAAAGAATGGGCACCAGTTCAAAGTCTTTGTTGCTTACATCATTCTGAAGATTATTAACCCTTATAATTGTCTGAGTGTCACTCCATACAGCATCAGAAATTCTTACCCTTGTAACCTTATAACCGTCCATTTTTACACGAATTTCATAATCATTGCCCTTTGTTAGATTAGCAAACTGGTAGGCACCAGTATTATTTGGTGATGCTGTACCCTCAACTCCTGTGTTTAAGTTTTTACAGTAAACAGTTGCCTTTGTTACATCTCCTGTTCCACCAATAAGTTTAATCCTTCCTGAAATACTGGCAGTTTCTATACCCTCTTTCCATGTGAAAACAAAATCTTTTCCTGTTGCATCAGGACCCACAGAAACAGTATATTCGCCGCCTGTAGGAAACGTTATTTCGTAGTACTGATAGTCAGGATCTGTTGATGGTATACTTGCCCTGAGTTTATAAGTTCCTGCAAAAACACCTGGAATATAAAAATTACCTTTTGAGTCCGGATTTACAGGAGTGTAACTGCCACATCTGATTGTTACCTGCGTTATATCAGATGGTGTTCCACCAGGCCCACCGACAAAACTTACCTTTCCTGCAATGGTGTAGGTGTTTTTGTAAGCAAGAGTGAAATCAACCCCTGTCTTGATGTATTGTGGAGCATCATCAGGATCTGGTAGTTTAATTGAACGATGTCCTGCATTTTCCACTGGAAATGCTATACGGTATCCAGTTAATTCAGGATAAACATCATAGGTTCCTGGTGGAAGATGTGAAAATGAAAACTCTCCCAAAGCATTGCAATTTGTTGTATATCCACCACAATGAACTACGACGTCAGTATATGAACCTGTTCCGCCACTGATTGTTACCTTACCCTGAACATCATATCCTATTTTATAGGGACCGTAAGTTAAGATATTAAAATTTCTACCTGAACCTTCATTGAAAATATAAATAGTACCATTCACATTTACTCTTATTGCCTGTCGTGGAGTGCCATCAATGTTATATGGAATTGGTTTTCTATATGTAATTGGTTCCTCATGCTGTGCATTATGTGATGTTACAACAAGATACCAGTCTCCGCCCCGATTTTCAGTTATAACCCAGTCGCCTGCAGACCATTTCAGATCCTCTTCACTCGGGATTGCAGCTGGATTTGTAGTCCATTTAATATGATAGTGGTCAATATGACCTATGCCAAAAGGTATATTGCTTGAAAAAGTAAATTTGGTTCCAGGGTCGTAGCATACATAGGCCTGTTTATCACATGAAAGGTCAGGAGCTTTGGGCAATGTCCACACCTGTTGTGAAGTGCTTGTCCAGGCAGTTTCATCTCTGTCTCCATTTCTTGCTTTTGCTCTGAAAGTATAGGGTGTATTAGGACTCAATCCTTCAACACACCAATAAGGCCAGAGATGATTTGATGAATAAGTGGGTGGTGTTGCTGAAGCATTATAGGTCGCAGGACCATTTTTCAAATAGGAATACCAGAAAATATTACTCAGGGGAGGTACTCCTGTTAAGGCAGGAAGTGGGTCATAATCATCATTATATTTCCACCATCCGTCCCCACCCGATATGGGTGGAGCAGGCTTGTAGTAGTTAGGATCAGTGCTTGGAGAAGGAAAAGAGGTGCTGCTAAGATTTTTCCCTGTTTCCAGATTTTCAATATAAAAACCAGAATTATTTGGAACAAAGTATCCAAAACTGCTGCCTGAGGATGTGAGATTTGATGGAAGCGGTTCTGCAAGTTTAACAGTTAGCTCTGTTTGTCCCTTTGGACCAAAAACCAGTCCTGCTGGTGGTTGAATGCTTGTGTAAACTGCTACAAGATAAGAAGGTGGGTCGTATGTAGGATCACCAGTGGCAGGATCATAGTAATACTGATTCCTTAAATTATCATAATTTGGTTTTGGGCTTTCGTTGCTTCTTTCATGGCGTGGTAAACTATACTCATTATTCCATGCAACAATAACTCTTCTGTACTGAGTATTTGGCGCAAGCCCTGTTTCTACGTATGATGTCACATTGGCATTTACTGACCATACAGGATTCTGGCTCAATACATATCTTTTAAGTGCGTTATCCCAGTACCACTCATAGCATCTGAAACCCTGTTCATTGTTACTATTATCCCGCCATGTCCATGTAATTGAACTGGTGGTATTTGAAACATGCTGGAGAGCACCTGGGGCAGCTGGTGCCGCACTCAAGCAAGTACAGGCCAGAAAGAACCACAAGAGAACCGCACACAAATTTAAAATTTTTATCTTCATTTTGTCTCTCCTGTTTTTGGAATTAAAAGGTGAGATACAAAAATTTCAGAATAGGTTTTTAATAAAAACTTCGACGCCATAATTATGGCTTCTCCTTTTTACCCTTCTCTAATGCCCATTTTATATCTGCACTCTTTTAATGTCCATACCCCACTCTTTTTAATTTGACGAATAGATCATACACTGGGTTTATGTAAAATTTTTGACTTAAAATACTGTAAGATTAAAATTTATTTGTTAACAAAGGGGACATCATGGGAGGAAGAATTGAAATAATTAAGGAATCATCCTATCCTTCGATTGATTTTGCTGCGAAAGAATTAAAAGAATATCTGCAAAAATCTGGATATAAGGGCAGTATCAAATTTGTCCTGGCCTGCAATGACAGTGATAACCTGGATTCATTTTCAATAAAACCATGTGATGGAAAATATATTATTGAAGGTTCAAATTCAAGAAGTGTATTGTTTGGTGTGTACAGGTTCCTTTACGAACTTGGCTTCAGGTGGATACGTCCGGGCAATCGTGGTGAGATAATTCCAAAAATCTCAAAAATTCGCAAAGACATTTCAATAAGAGAAAAGGCATCATATAAATACAGAACATTATGTATTGAAGGCGCAGCATCAGTAAAACATATTATTGACCTCATTGATTGGGCGGCAAAACATTATATGAATGGATATTTTATTCAGTTTGAATATGGCACACACTTTTTCAAAAGATGGTATTCCCATTCTGACAATCCGTATATGAAACCAGAAAAATTTGATGTTGAAGACGCAAAGGTTGCTGTAGAAATAATTGCAAAAGAAGCAAAGAAAAGAGGGATGCGGCTTGAAAAGATAGGTCATGGCTGGACCTGTAAGGCACTTGGAATAGAGGGAGAAGGATGGGACGAAAGTCAAAATGCAATGGAAATGATACCTGAAGAAAAAAAACAATGGCTTGCAATGATAGATGGCAAGAGACAACTATTTAGGAATGTTCCACTCAATACAAATCTATGTTATTCAAATCCTGCAGTTCGCAGTGCGATTGCAGATGCAATTGTTGATTATGCAGAAAAACATCCTGAAGTTGACGCAATTCATTTCTGGCTTGCCGATGGTTCTAACAATAATTGTGAGTGTGATGAATGTCATAAACAAAGGGTTTCTGATTTCTATGTGAAAATTTTGAATGAACTTGATGAAAAGCTATCAGCAAAAGGAATAAGAACAAGAATTGTATTTCTGATTTATGTGGACCTGCTCTGGCCCCCTGAAAATGAAAAGATAAAAAATCAGGACAGGTTTATCATAATGTTTGCACCGATAACAAGAAGTTATATCCAATCATTCGCAAACACAAAACCAGAACAGGGTATTAGACCATATATAAAAAATAAACTTGAGTTTCCCAAAAATGCTGCTGACAATGTGTTATACCTTGAAAAATGGCAGGAAATGTTCAAAGGAGAAGGTGTTGATTTTGACTACCATTTGATATGGGCATGCTATTATGACCTGAATCATTTTACCCTCGGACGGGTATTGCACAAAGATATACAATATCTGAAAAATATGAAACTTGATGGATTTATTTCCTGCCAGAACCAGAGAAATTCTTTCCCAACAAATTTTCTTATGGATGTCATGGTAAAGACCCTCTGGAATAAGAACATGTCCTTTAATCGCATTGTGGATGAATCTTTTTCAGATGCCTTTGGTAAAAGAGATGCTAAAAATGTTGTGAAATTTTTGAAAGAGATGTCTGAATTAGAAAAACCATTTTTTGAACCTGTCTTCATTCCTGAGCCAGACGAATCAAGAATTAAAAAAGGTATAGAAAATATAGAAAAAATGAAGGGAGTTTGCGCCAGTTTCAGTTCCTTTGTAAAAAAGAAAGCAAGGATGGAAAAAGGTGCCATTGGCTGGTCATGGAAATATCTTGATTTTTATCTGCAAATGTTGGAAATCTTACTTCCAGCATATAAATCTTATCTGAACCGTTCACCTGATTGCGAAAAAAATTTTGAAAGGGTCTTTGAGTTTGTCAGAAAAAATGAAAAAATAATTCATCCTGCTCTTGATGTCTCTACATTTATAAAGGTACTACAATGGAGAATCAATGAGGCAAAGGGTATATCATGACACACAGAGAAAGGGTCATCGCCGCAGTTAAGGGTGCAAAGGTTGACAGAGTCCTTTCTGATTATTATGGAACAACAGAAGCCACAGGTAAGTATGTTGCC
>JAOAAW010000057.1 GCA_026418655.1 bacterium
GCCAAGAAATACGCCTTTTCACGGGATAATATTGATGATTTAATTTCAGAAGGAAACCTTGGTCTTCTTGAAGCTATAAGAAAGTTTGATTTCAGAAAACACACTAGATTTGGAACATACGCCTATTTTTGGGTTAAACGGTATATAATGAGGGCATTATCGAGTGAATCATTTAAAGTGCCAGAGAAAATTCAGAAAATTAAAACAAAATATAAGAGTCTAATGGAACAATTTATACTAAGCAACAACAGATATCCAGACAACGCAGAAATTGCTTCTCTTCTCAATCTTGACCTTAAGACTTTTCTGAAATATAAGCCCTATTTTGAGGCAACAAGAATTACCCCTGATTTTACAGACGACAAAAATGAAAATTATGACATTTTCGAAGTAAAAGATTTTGACTCTGGAAAAAGGAAATGGGACAGAACACTATTAGATAAAGAAATAATAAATGTGCTTTTTGAAAGATTGAAAGAAAAAAACAAGAGGGTAAAGATTGATGTGTGGGTGAAAGCTCTAAAACTCCACTATGGAATTGACGATGGAAATCCAAGATCATATAAAGAAATATCAAAAGAACTAAGAATCTCCAGACAGAGAGTGCACCAGATAATAAAAAATTGTCTGAAACATCTGAATAAGGAAATAAAGGAGATGAAAAATGAAGGAATTATATGATGCTATAAGAACAATTCCAGATTTCCCAAAAAAGGGTATAATGTTTCGTGATATAACACCACTGATAAGAAACGATATCCTTTTCGCTAAAAGTATTGAACTATTTGCAAAGCAAGTCCCTCCTGATGTAACAAAGATAGTAGCCATTGAATCAAGAGGATTTATCTTTGGAGGAGCACTGGCCTGCAAATTAAAAAAAGGTTTTGTGCCAATACGAAAATTTGGCAAACTTCCATGCAAAACAATAAAACACACATATTCACTTGAATATGGAAAGGACACGATAGAAATCCCGGCAGACGCTTTTGAGCCCCATGAAAAAGTGGTCTTGATTGATGATGTCCTGGCAACTGGTGGGACCGCTGCAGCGGCATGTACACTTATAGAAACTGCGGGTGCACATATTGAAAAAATACTTTTTCTAATAGAATTGGAAAATCTTGGCGGTAGAAAAAAAATCAGTGAATACAAAATTTATAGTATCCTGAATTTATGAAAAATTTTTTTTCAATTTCTATTCTTATTTCAATACCACTGATTGTAATAACATGGCCTTTATATGGAGAAAGTTATAGGCCTTTTTCTTCATGGCCTGCCGCGGAAAATAAGATTGTTGGTGTGAAAATTGTTGTAGCAGAGACAAAAGAATTGTCCCATCAAGGTTTCTGCAACGCATCACCAGAAGAATTCCGAAACATAGCGATATGGTTTCCAAAAATCGAACAAGGTACAGTTTTTGTTAACACAAACCCCGGGTATGGATATGTAAATGCCGACCTCCAAGTTGTTTTTCTAGATGAAAATTGGAATGTTATTAAATTAAGCACATTGAGGAAAAGAACCGGAACAACAATTGCACCAGAGAATACTTGTTCAGCGATAGAAGGAATACCAGAAATTATAAAAAAAATTGGATTTACTGCTGGAAGGCCGTCTCCAGTGAAAATTATCAAAAAAAGTGGAAAATATTTTGTAGTTCATAACTTTGAAGAATATTGGAAGGGTAAATGAAAATTCAGAACTTTTTCTTTTGTCAGGTCCTTTTGTTAGTTTCACTTGTTCCATTTTCTCATTCACAAAATATGGATAAAATGAAACTAAATTTAATTGTGAACCAAGAAGTCTGGAGTATTAAAGACCTTTATGGAAGAGAAATTGATGTAAACACCCTTATTAAAAAAGAAAATTTTATAACCACTGGTACTCAGGGTCTGAAGATAACAGGTACAAAAATTATTCCTGCAGGTTCGCAAATAGAACTCATCTTCAGATTCACCGGTAATAAACAAACCAGCCTTATAATAGGTGCCTGCCTTAAGAATCCAGATGATCAAGGAATCAATAATCCTTTTGGACTTGGTTTAACACTTTATCCCGATAAAAACCAGCCATACATAATGTGGAGTTTACCACCACTTCCAGGAGAGAAATATCCTTTATATGGAGCTTACCTGACAAGAACACTCGTTAAAAACAGATTACATTGGCCTGAAATGGTCAGAAAAAAATTTGAACAGGATGTCGCCTCGGTTCTACCAGTTGATCAAAAATGGATATCCATCAGATACGTAATCAATAAATCGGGAGTTCAAATCTGGCTTGATGACAGATTGTTGAGAGAAACACCCTGTAATGGTTTAAATACTGAGGGATTTTTTAGGGTGCAGTGTTACCATGGAATTGATATAGCTGGTCTAAAGATATCTGCTGTAAGAGATTACAATAAATTCGTTCCAATTCCTATTGATGGATACGTAAATACAAAATCATTTCCCGGAAGTGATTCAATTAAGAATATAGTCGAACTTAAAAAACCAAATGAAGTTATTATCGCAGGAGTTCCTTTTATCCTTCCAAAAAATTTCTCCAATGAAAATGAGCATATTGACATAGGAAAATCATGGGTAAGATTTGGTCTATTAGAAGGTGCTTTTGATGGATGGGAAGGAGATACCCCAAGGTGGCGCGGTGCGCTTCATGTTGAAGCAGGAAGAGTATGTTTTAGAGTGCCAAACACTCAATATATTAAGATGCATCTTCTTGCCTCTTCTGATAATGTTCCTGATTCAGTCCAAGAAATAACAGCAATGTTCTACAGACCAGACGCTGGTCATCCTGTTTGTTTTGGAACAAAGGTTCCATTTTATAATGACCCTCTTGCAGTTGAGCCAAAGATTACATTTATTACAAAAAATGGCAAAAAAGGAAATCTTTATTTAATTACCATACCGCTTCTAAAAGAAGGATTAAAAACATTTTCAGATCTTCCATATCTTGAATTCGAACTCACCAAAAAGGTAAGAGTATACAGAAGTTACCCAGACCCGATTTACTATAGTATTCACCAGGCAGGACTTCCCAGCAGTGTACATGTTTTTGCAATAACTTTCGAAAAACCTGATGTACTGGTTGATTTTGTTCCTTCACAATTTGCCCATATCTGGACATCTCCTGAAAGAGTGGAATACCTGTGTAATCTAACCAATATGTCTGGTAATACGAAAAAGGTAATGATTTCAATCTCAACAGAAAGTTATGACAGAAAAGAAAAAACAATTCAAAAAAAGGAAATCAAAATAACGGGACACAAATCGGTCAGCATACCATTTAACATTGATTTGAAAAGATTTGGGTATCATAAAACAACTTTTATTATCAACGACTCAGGTGAAAAAAGAATTCTTACTGGTTCCCTTGCATATTTGCATCCAGACACAAGGGAAAGGGGAAACTGGAGCGAAGGCAAAGGTCAGATATTTGGATTCTGGGACTGGAACGGCGGACATGTTACACCTTCTGGTGTTCCAAGACTTGAAGTAATGGTCAGGGCTGGAGTCGAATCAGCCATGCGTCCTTTTTATGAAGACTTATGTACTGAGGCTGAACTGGAATTTCTGAGAAAGCATAAAATAAAATCCTATTTTCTTGCATATCAACTTCATATGACGAAAGAATTTCTGGGAATGGATTGGGATCCTTCCAAATCTGAAGAGATGAAAAAAGCCATAGTTCAGGCAATAGAAAAATCTCCACTTTCAAAACCAACGAGTGTCAACATTCCAGAGCTTGCTGTTTTCTTCGCAGAACCATTGCTTGGCCCAGTTTCTTATATGAGTTTACCAGAATTTTATGGAGACCCACCCTATCAAATGACCAAGGAGGAGCAGGCCGCCTATGAAAAATACCTTCAACAATTTGTCATAGCAGCTTCAGCAATAAAACAAAGATGGCCTGAGGCAAAATGCCTTTTTCCATGGGGAATTCCATCTTTTCCAATTCCGTTTCTGCGGTATAGTAAAGAAGCAACTGAATTGATGGATGGACCCGCACTTGATGTTGTATTATTCGAACGAATTCCTGAGATGCAGATGCATCAGGTAACCTTTGCCTCTGTAATGTGGCAATTGAAACAGGAATGGTTGAAGTCTGGTAAAAAATGGCCGGAATTCATGGCAATTGAAGGGCCTTCAGTTTCACCATCCATACCCGGTGCATTAACACCTCAAGAAGAAGCAGACCACACCCTGTCTCTTATA
>JAOAAW010000110.1 GCA_026418655.1 bacterium
ATCTCCTTTGTCCCTTTTGGGACATAGAAATAAAGGTAGTTATGATTATATACCTTGAAAGGCTCGCCTTTTGTAAAAACAAATGCAGTTTTCGTTTTTTCAGAAGGTATCAGTCGACAACCTGCAGCAAAGTCATCATATTTCAGGAAATACACACCGGGTACAGGCACTTTCAGCACAAGATTATTCTCTCCATATGGAAGACGGCCTTCAAGTATTATCCTGCCTGAACTGTCCGCAAGAGTATATTTTCCCTCTGGAAAATTTTTATATATTGTTCCATGAACTATTGTTAATTCCAGCGGTTCACCCTTAATACTTGCAAGAGCAATTTCAAACCCGCCCTGACTCATAAATACAGGTTGACCAGAAGGTTTACTGGTTTGTTCCCATGCAGGTGCCACAAGTTTTTTGCTAAAGTTCATTTCCTGAACTATAAGCGGCTCCCCATATTCTTTTCTGGCAATATCAAGCCATCTATCTGTCTCATCAACTGTTATTACATCTTTAACCCTGTATGGTACTTCCTCAATTCTTCTTTCACTTTTCATCTTCCACCACCACCATGATGGCTCGTCAAATTCCTGGGATAATTGTCTGGTTGTCTGGTCAGCAAAAAAACTCCAGAAAGTCATATAGGTATTGCGCATTCTATAATTCCACTTTAACATCTCAAGCGCCCATTTCTTTCTCTCTTCCTTTGTTAATTCTCTCTGGTCATACACCTTTCTTCTCAGGTAGAGAAAAACATGGTATTGCTTGAGATGTTCTATCCTTTCTGAAATTTCTGGATCTTTCTTTGTAAGTTTTTCAGCCTCCAGCAGGTCATCAATGCAGAATCGATAAAATGTCGGTCCTATAAATGGCTTATTCGCAAGGTCTATCCTATCATAATATCTTTTCATAACATCCCTTGCAGGACCAAATGCCTTCTGGTAAAAATCATTTTTCAGTGCTTCAATATCTGTCTTTGAGTTCCACAAAACCCGTGCGGCAAGATAATAACCAAGACCCTGCGAACCCCAGCTATTTCCACTTTCAGCACTGAGATTGCATATTCCATGTTTCATATAATATGGCAATTTTTCAGCAACATACTTTGTGTTTCCTGTCCTGCCTGAAGGCAATCTATCCCTTATCCAGTCATAAACAGCCCAGTAATCATATAATCCAAAATATTTACATTTCTGCGGCCACAACTGAAGCAATTCATCAAACCCATACTTTGTATTGAGAAGCAATGCCGTTGTAAGTTCAACATAAACATTAGGTTCAAGTTGAAATGGCGCCGGGTCGCAATGCCAATTGTATGCATAAATCCCAACCATTTTCCCTGGATGACTTTTTGAAAGTGCTTTTGCCACTTCATTGGCCAAATAAAATGCCATATCACCAGGATTTTCCCATCTCTTACTGCATTCTGGACACCTGCAATAACCACCACCATCATCCGGACCAACACCAATCATATCTGCTTCAGGATGTTTGTCAAAAAATTCCTGCGCATACCTTATGGCAAGGTTAATCACCTCTGGGTTTGAAACACAAAGTTGATTTCCTTTTCTTTCTCCATTCACCATCGCAAGATACTCAGGATGAGTATCAAACTCTTTCTTAAACCTTCTGATTATTTCGGGCCAACAATGTCCCACAGAAGTTTGAATTGACTTACCAACCCTGTTGTGTCTCCACCAGTCCCTCAAAAGTTTGCCAGCATCAGGGTCCTCTTTTTCAAAATCTGTTGACAATGGATATCCTAAATATCTTGAAAGAACTTCTGGCCTATCTGTCTCATTTATATTAAACATAATCTTTGAAATTTTTGGAATAACAGTCCACACTGGACTCTGGAAAAAGAATCTGCAACCAATTATCTCAAGAAACCTGCTCACTGCATAACCAGTACCAATTGGTGTTGCACCAAGCAACTTTATGCTACCACTTTCTGTTCTTATGGCATATGACTCTCTTCCATCAAAATTGTCATAAATCACCAGACCTTTTTCTGCAGATGGTGTCGGAAATTCCTTAATGGTGCCAACAAAAATACCCTGTCCTGAAAAATTTGTCTTGATTTCAAATCTTGCGCCTGTAATCTTTTCAAGGTAATACGCAAGTTCCTCAGCAAATTCTCTA
>JAOAAW010000138.1 GCA_026418655.1 bacterium
GTTTCAAATACATTCAGAATTTTCCGTTTGAAGTCATCATAACAATGGATGGAGACGGTCAGCATTCCGCCAAGGACCTGTCAGCATTTATAAAAGCGATTGAAAAAAAAAGAAAAATAGGGATAATTGTAGGCAGGAGAAAAATAAAGGGCACCGATATGCCTATTATCAGAAGGTTAACCAATCTTTCAATGTCTTTATTAATTTCACTTCTCACATTTCAGTGGATACCTGATTCACAGAATGGCTTCCGAGCTATAAGAAAGAATGTTCTTGAGAAAATAAATCCAATAACAGACCACTTTGAAACAGAAACAGAAATACTTCTTCGTGCATCATGGCAAGGAATAAAAATATCATCGGTTCCTGTAACAACGATATACGGAAAAGAGAAAAGTAAGATAAAACCAGTCCGTGATACTATAAAATTCTGTCTGATGCTTTTAAAGATCGTTTTTTTAGCATGGAAGAGAAAATAAATTTTGAGAAATTAAGACAGGAAATGGTGGAGCACCAGATAAAAAGTAGAGGGATAAAAAACCCGGCAGTTCTCTCAGCGTTTTTGAAAATACCGCGGGAAAAATTTGTTCCAGCTGATTTACAGGTTTGCGCCTATGATGATTGCCCCCTTCCAATTGGCTATGGACAGACAATCAGCCAACCATATATGGTGGCAATTATGACTGAACTGGCAGAACCTACAAAAGAAGAAAAAGTCCTTGAAATAGGTACCGGTTCAGGTTATCAAACCGCAATTTTATGTGAGCTTGGCTGCCAAGTATATTCAATTGAAAGAATTCCAGAACTTGCAGAAAAGGCAAAGAAAACGCTCAAGGAACTTGGATATAAACCCACAATTATTATTGGTGATGGAACCATCGGGTACGCTGAATTTGCACCATACAAATTAATCATGGTAACAGCCGGCGCTCCTGAAATACCACAGTCACTTATAGAACAGCTGGATGAAGAAGGAAGAATCATTATTCCGGTAGGAGACCTTTATTCCCAGGAACTCATCAAAGGTATAAAAAGAAAAGGTAAATTGATCAAAGAATATCATGGTGGATGTCAGTTTGTTCCCCTAAAAGGAAGAGAGGGCTGGAAATAAGTATTTTTAAATTATTTATCAATAGTAACTTTGAGCTTTGAATCAGGTGTAACAATTCTGCCTGCTTTTATGTCATTTTCAGTAATCACTGCCATCAAAATTTCTTTTGCACCATATCTGTCATGATCGTAGATAATAAATATGCGTCCGTATTCATCCTCTGTGGCGTCTGGATAAGAAACATTCTCTCTTTCGTCCAGTAAGAGTTTATATTGCCAGGTTTTTCCATCATCTTCAGATAACAGTGCAGTTAAATGTGAGCGAACTCTATCTTTGAAACCATGGTGATTAATCAATAACAGATTTCCTGATTTTAATCGCCTTATTTGAAACCTTGAATCTGGTCCTGGAATTCCTGAATCTCTCCCAGGAGTCCATGTCCTTCCTCTATCAAAGGAAAAACTTTCACCAATTCCATAAGAAGTTCTGACAAGCATCCACAATGAACCATTTTTCAATTCAACAATTATATGCTCATCGCAGGTTCTTTCAGGTACATCAGCACTGCTAAAATAATTTATGGTTCTTCCTGCATCATATGAAACATAAACATTTGAAAATCTTAAGTGATTTGTCTCATGAATAAAAGGTTCTCTGTTCCATATAGCAATAGGGAATAACCACTCACCACTTGATAGGACAGTTGGCTTATTCATCATTATACCATCAGCAACTCTCTTTGGTTTACTCCATTTAGAAATTCCGGAATCAGGATTTTCATTAACCATTGTCCAGACTCCACCCCTACCATCCCACAATCCATTGCTCATCGCCCAGAATAACCACAATCTCCCTGCGGGGTCTAACCATAAACACGGATCAAATGCTCGTATTTTACTGGGTGGATCAATAACCAGAAATGGTTCAAACCATGTTTTTTCTGCATCTACACTTTTTACAACAATTACATAATTTTCAGGTCCTTCACCATCACCTCCACTGTACCAGGTTAACCAC
>JAOAAW010000150.1 GCA_026418655.1 bacterium
AAATAAAGAAAAAAGGTGTCGCACCGGTGAAAAGTGATCGTTATTTTATTCAGACAGCCTATGCATTCCCGCTTGAAAATGATCATGTAATTGAACCTGTGCTGAAATACGAGGTTTATGACCCGGATACTAAAAAGACAAAAGATACACAGAGTATATTCACTGCTGGTTTGAACTGGTACATGGGCAAAAACGTGAAACTCAGCACAAACTACAGATGGAGAAACGATGAAAAAGGCGGTAAAATAGAAACCAATAGCAACGAATGGTTTACACAGGTTCAAATAAGGTATTAATCAACAACAAAAAAAGGAGGATTAAATGAAAAATTTATTAAAAAATTTTGTAAAAATAGCAGTAATAGCACTTGCATGCTGCTATGGAGCAAAAGCTTCTAATATTGAATTAACAGGTGCTGGAGCAACATTCCCATATCCACTTTATTCAAAGATGTTTGATGTTTATTACAAGGAAAGAGGAATCAAAGTAAATTATTCAGCAATCGGATCAGGTGGAGGAATAAGACAATTATCAGCAAAAACTGTTGACTTTGGTGGTTCGGACGCATTTTTAACAGACCAGCAACTAAATGAAATGGGAGAAATCCTACATATTCCAATATGCATGGGAGCAGTTGTTCTTGCGTACAACTTAAGCGGTGTAAATGAACTTAATCTTACCCCTGACCTTATATCTGAAATCTTTCTTGGGAAGATTAAAAAGTGGAATGACCCGAAAATTCAAAAGTTAAACCCAAAGGCTAACCTACCGGATATGAATATTGTAAGCGTTCACAGATCTGACGGTAGTGGCACAACATTTATTTTTACAGATTACCTCAGCAAAATAAGTGATGAATGGAAAAATAAAGTTGGTACAGGAACTGCTGTAAATTGGCCCTCCGGACTTGGTGGAAAAGGAAATCCTGGAGTCGCAGGGCTTATAAAACAAGTGCCAGCATCTATTGGCTATGTAGAATTGATTTATGCACTGGCAAATAAAATACCTTTTGCCACGATCCAGAATAAGAATGGCATTTTCATAAAACCATCCTTGACAAGTACCAGCGCATCAGCAAATGTTAAACTTCCTGACGATATGAGGGTTATGATTACAAATACTGATGCAAAAGATGGTTATCCAATAAGTGGATTCACCTGGATACTAGTTTATAAGGAACAAAACTATGGTGGTAGAACCTATGAAAAAGCAAAAGCACTTGTCGACCTATTATGGTGGATGACACATGAAGGGCAAAAATTCACACAAGACCTTCACTATGCTCCCCTTTCAAAAGAAGCAGTTAAGAAAGCCGAAAATCTGATCAAGTCTATCACATACGATGGGAAAAGAATAATCAATTAACAGAGGTAAAGGTGAAAAAGAAGAAGGCTCCCGGCCGGGAGCCTTCTTCCCTAAAAAAGGTCTCTGTGGTATAATTAATTTCCAAAAAAACAAAAAAATGGATACAAACAATAACCAGCATAAATTATGTCATATTAATCCTGACTGGTGCTGGCTTTCAAGAGTCAAAAGAATTTTTAAGATAACTGATATTATGCCTGATTTCTTATTCAGAAAAATTATCCTCATCTCAGGGCTAAGTATACTTATTTTGACAATCATGATTCTTGTATCCTTAGTTACAAATTCAATGCTTTCGATAAAAACATTTGGTTTCAAGTTTTTTACAGCCAGAGTATGGGATCCTGTTTTTGATCAATATGGCTCTTTTCCATTTATTGCAGGAACATTGCTAACTTCTTTTCTTGCCTTAATCATCTCCGTACCTTTTTCTCTTGCAATTTCACTGTATCTTGGTGGCGAATTTATAAAGGAAAAATCATTTTTTGCAGGGTTTTTAAAGAACTCCATTGATTTATTATCCGGCATTCCATCAGTTGTTTATGGCTTTTTCGGATTGTTTCTAATTGTACCGATAGTAAGATACATCCAGATGAAATTTGGAGTTGAACCTTATGGTGTTGGTATTTTCACAGCTTCTATAGTTCTTGCCATAATGATTATTCCTTTTTCCGCGTCCCTGGGAAGAGAAGTAATAGAAATGGTACCGGCTGAAATTAAAGAAGCCGGGTATTCGCTTGGTTCTACGAGATTTGAAGTAATCAGATATATCATACTGCCCTATTGCAAATCTGGAATTATTGCTGGAGTATTGCTTGCACTCGGAAGGGCAATCGGTGAAACAATGGCTGTAACAATGGTTGTAGGAAATTCAAATATTATGCCTTCGAACATTTTTTCACCTGCTAATACAATGGCTTCAGTTATTGCTAATGAATTTGCTGAAGCAATAAAAGAACTGCACTTTTCAAGTCTTATTGAGATTGGTGTTGTCCTTTTTTTTGTAACAACTGTAATAAGTATTTCAGGAAAGATTATCATTAGAAAATTTGCAATTCGGACATAAATTGTTATGGAAAAGATAAAGGTAAGGATAATAAAAGATAGAATATTCAGTTTGATACTGATAACTCTTGCTTTTATTGCATGTTTACCTTTATTTTTAATACTCGGATTTATCATAAAAAACGGTGCATTATCTATAAATCTTGACTTCTTTTTTCATCTACCAAAGCCAGTAGGAGATGAAGGCGGTGGTATTTCCAATGCAATTGTTGGGACTTTCATAATTGTTGGTATTGCATTTATTATTGCTGTCCCACTGTCAATTCTTGCCGGAATTTATTTGGCAGAGAATAGAAAAAACTTATTATCAGAAATTATGAGAATAAGCGTGGATATTCTTGCCAGTATTCCTTCCATAGTCATAGGAATCATCGCTTACCTGTGGATTGTAAAACCGATGAAATCATTCTCTGCTTTTTCTGGTGGTGTGGCTCTTGCTATCATCATGTTACCGGTTGTCATTAAGTCTACAGAAGAAACTCTTGCAATGATACCTTACAGTTTGAAAGAAGCATCCTTTGCTCTTGGGGTACCATACTATAGAACCATCCTTAAAGTGATATTTCCAGCTGGATTAAGTGGTGTTATTACCGGTATACTTATTGCAATTGCCAGAATTGCTGGCGAAACAGCACCGCTGCTGTTCACTGCTTTCGGTAATCCTTTTATGAATCTAAATATCACAAAACCAATGAATACGATAACACTGGTTGTTTTTAACTATTCTACAAGCCCTTATGAACAATGGCATCAAATTGCGTGGGCAGCAGCACTCGTTTTATTAATAATTGTGCTGGGATTTAACATTCTATCAAGGATCATTTCAAAAAAATGGAAAGTGAAGTTTTAAAGATCGAGAATTTCAGCGCTGGTTTTGGGAAATGCTTTGTATTGAAGGATATTAATTTTTCAGTTCAACAAAACAAAATAACTGCTATCATGGGTCCTTCAGGTTGTGGAAAGACAACCCTTATTAGATGCATCAATAGAATGCATGAATTTTCACCAGGAGCAGTATATTCAGGCAGAATCTTACTGCATGGTGAAGACATTTATTCAATTAATCCGATAATCGTAAGAAGGAAGATTGGTATGGTATTTCAACGGCCAAATCCTTTTCCTACAATGAGTATATACGATAATGTTTTATCAGGTTTTATACTCAATGGCATCAGATTAAAAAAAGAAGAAAAAGACCAGATAGTTTTCAATGCTCTTCAGAAGTCTGGTCTCTGGGAAGAAGTAAAGGATAATCTTCACAGAAGAGGCACTTTCTTATCAGGTGGACAACAACAGAGACTTTGTATCGCAAGGGCACTTGCAATGAACCCGGATATATTGCTCCTTGATGAACCAACGTCATCCCTTGACCCGAAATCAACTTTATTGATTGAACAATTGATGGAAGAATTGAAACAAAGTATAACAATCCTTATTGTCACCCATAATATCGCCCAGGCAGCAAGGATATCTGATTATGTAGCATTTCTGTATCTTGGAGAACTGATAGAATTTGGTCCATCAAAGAAGATATTTACTGCACCTGAAAATAAAAAAACCGAAGAATACCTGACAGGAAAATTTGGATAAAAAAGTAGATTCAATTCAATCATTTACATTGGAGAAAAATATGATTGAAACCAGACTTCAAGAAGTCAAACAGAGATTAGTTGAATTTTCCCTTTTGACCGAAAAAATGATAGAAGATAGTATTAAAGGGTTATTAAAAAAGAACCCTGATCTTCTCAAACATGTAATAGATGTCGACGAACCGCAGACAAACAAGCTTGAACTGGAAATAGAAGAATTGTGTGTTGAGATAATTGCTCAGTTTGCACCAAAAGCATCTCACCTGAGAACAATTCTGATGATTTTAAAGATCAACAATGATCTTGAAAGAATGGGGGACCACGCTGTAAATATCTGTGAAAGCGCTTTATTTTTGATTGAAAGACCGGATGTAAAGCCATTAATTGATATCCCAAGAATGGCAGAACTAACTGTAAAAATGCTTGATGATAGTTTAAAATCGTATATTGACCAGAATCCTGAACTAGCAAAAGAAGTGTGCAGAAGAGACGAAAATGTGGACAATTTGCGAAATCAAATTTTAAGGGAACTTATTACATACATGATAAACGACCCCACAACAATAGAAAGAGCTCTTCATCTTTTAAGAATTGCACAAAACCTTGAAAGAATTGCAGACCTATCAACAAATGTCTGTGAGGATGTTGTCTTCATGGTTGAAGGTAAGGTAATAAAACATCATATAAGTCAATAAAAATCCCGGCAACACCTACTCTCCCGCCCGCTCTCGCGGACAGTACCATCGGCGCCAGAGGGCTTAACGACCGTGTTCGGGATGGGAACGGGTGTTTCCCCTCGACTATGGTTGCCGGGAGTTTAATACTAATCTATTTTTTTAATTTTGTCAAGTCCGATGGTGAAAAAATACCCTTCTCAGTGATGAATCCTGCAATCAATGAAAATGGAGTTATATCAAAGGCAGGATTGTAAACATAAATATGAGTAGGAGTAATTCTTTTCCCCATAATACATTCAATCTCTTCTCCGTCTCTGTGCTCAATCGGAATCCTGGTTCCATCAGATAAAGAAAAATCAAAGGTTGAAAATGGTGCGGCAACATAAAATGGAATTTTGTGATGCTTTGCAAGCACAGCAACAGAATAAGTGCCTATCTTGTTTGCTGTATCGCCATTTCTTGCAATCCTATCTGCACCTGTGATTACAAGATCGATTTTCCCTTGTTTCATAAGAAAACCTGCCATATTATCGCATATTAGAATTGATTTAATCCCTGCTTTTTTTAATTCCCACATTGTAAGCCTGGCACCTTGCAATACTGGTCTTGTCTCATCAACGAATACAGTTAAATCTTTACCTTTTTCTGACGCAAGATATATCGGAGCAAGAGCGGTTCCTATGCCGCTTGTTGCAAGTGCTCCTGCATTGCAATGGGTGAGTATTCTCATGCCGTTCTTTATCAGTTTTTCACCATGTTTTGCAATAGCAGAACAACTTTCAAGATCCTCATCAAACATTTTTTTGCACTCATCTTCCATTTTTGCAACAATTTCTGACGGTGTCAGCATAGAATTGTTTTCAATAATGGATTGCAATCTGTCAACTCCATAAAATAGATTAAATGCTGTCGGTCTGCAACCTTTGATAAACTTAATTGATTTCTTCATTGTGTCAAAAAATTCATTTCTTTCTTTTTTATACACTTTTTTTGCTGCCAGTAATAATCCGAAGGACGCAGCCAGTCCAATAGCGGGTGCCCCTCTTATTTTTAATGTTTTTATTGCTTTGTAAACTTCTTCAATTGTGCGAAGATTGATATATCTTTCAATTGCCGGAAGAGATGATTGATCTAATATTTCAAGATAGTTTTTTTTCCACTCAAGGGTTCTTATAATCTGCTTCATAATCAGTTTATGGAAAAATCATTTCCTAGCAGTTGTCTGAGTTTTTCAAGCAGTTCTGGAACAATTGTGACCTGAAAATTGTTTAATTTCACCTTAACATAACTACCATTCTCATCCACTATTACTATAAAGACAGGTGATATACCTTTGTAATCAATCAAAATATCTTTCAACTTTGAAAGAATTTCAACAGACGTTTTCTTGTTAATTTTTATCGTCAGGTTTTTTGCATGTTTTTCAAGAATCGTATTAAGTGTAGCTACATCATTTGCAACTATTCTGCTACGTTCAGACCTGTGTTCCACCTTACCTTTTATAAAAACAACATTGCTGATTTTTAAAAGGCTTGAAATGCTTTCATATATTTTTGGATAAAAAACTACCTCTATTTTTCCATACAAATCTTCAAGTTCACCCACTGCCATTCTTTCCCCTTTCTTATTTGACATCCTTTTAAGATTTTGAATGAGTCCCCCAAACCAATATTCTCTTCCTTCGCCCAACTTATCCACCTGATTACTCCAGGCGTCAACAAAATTAGAAATGGTTTCTCTACAATTCTCAAGTGGATGACCTGTTCTATAAACACCAAGCATTTCTCTTTCAAAAGAAAGAAGCTTTGCCTCAGGCCATTCAGGTAATTCAGAAATAGCTTTGTGTATTGAGGGGGGGGTAACTCTCTCACTTTCTGAAAAAATTGAGGGCTGCCCACCTTCGCTAAGTTTTTGTATTTTTGAACCCTGCTCTATAGCCTCATCCATCAATGCATAAAGCTGTGACCTTGGCATTTCAAAAGAATCAAAAGCACCTGCCTTAATAAGACTTTCTATAACTTTTCTATTAATCAATCTCAGATCCACCCTTTCACAGAAGTCAAATAAAGATTTAAATTTTCCCTCTTTTCTTGCTTCCAGTATTGACTGAATTGCAGATTGACCAACATTTTTTATTGCTGCCAGACCGAAAAGTATATCATTACCTAATATTGAAAATCTATCCTGGCTTTCTTGAATATCAGGTGGCAGAACCCATATATTCATTCGTTCTGCTTCCTCTATATACTGTCTAATCTTTTCCTCATTACCTATTTCACTGTTCAAAAGTGAAGTCATATACTCAAGTGGATAATTAGCCTTTAAATATGCTGTCTGATATGCAACCATAGCATAGCAGGTACTATGAGATTTATTGAAGCCATAACCAGCAAATTTTGCCATGCTGTCAAAAATTTTGTCTGCAATATCATGCCTGATTCCATTCTGTTTTGCTCCCTTAATAAATTTTTCTCTCTGTTTTTCCAGTAGTTCCGGGTCTTTTTTACCCATTGCCTTTCTTAAAATATCCGCCTCAGCCATTGTAAAATTACCAATTACACTGGCAAGCTTCATCACTTGTTCCTGATAAAGAATGACACCATACGTGGTTTTCAAGATTGGTTCCATTGCAGGATGATCATATTTTATCTTCGAAGGATCTCTCCGATTCTTAATGTACAGGTCAACCATTCCGCTTTGCATAGGACCCGGACGATAAAGAGCGAGAACAGCAATAAGGTCTTCAAAAACCTTAGGCTTAATCTTTTTTAAAAGCTCCTGCATACCCGGACTTTCCATCTGAAACAGTCCAACAGATTCTCCCCTGCATAGCATTTCATAAGTTTTTTTGTCGTTTTCAGGAAATTCAGTTATTTCAATATTCTTCCGCTTTTTTACAAGATCCTTAGTTTCCTCTATTAAAGAAAGATTCTTGAGCCCAAGGATGTCGATCTTTAGAAGTCCTATCCTTTCTATACTTTTCATTTCAAATTGACTGCTTATCTCTCCTTTTGAACCCCGAAAAAGTGGAACGTAATGATATATTGGCCTGTCGGTGATTATTATACCGGCTGCATGTGTTGATGCATGTCTTGCAAGACCCTCAAGGGAAATTGAAATATCAAATAGTTTTTTCACCCTTTCATCCGCCTCAATAAATTTTTTTATATCTGAATTTTTTGCGATTTCCTCTCTTAAAGTAACACCTGGTTCAGGAGAAATGAGTTTGGCAATTTTATCAACCTCAGAAAAACTCATTTTTAGCGCCCTGCCCACATCTCTAACAACGGCCCTTGCTCCCATTGTTCCAAATGTGGCAATCTGAGCAACATTTTTCTCACCATATTTCTTTCTAATATAATCAATAACCTGATCTCTTTTTGTGTCATCAAAATCCAGGTCAATATCTGGCATTGAAATTCTCTCAGGGTTAAGAAATCTTTCAAACAAAAGGTCATATTTCAATGGATTGATTTCGGTAATACCAAGTAAATATGCGACAATACTTCCGCCCCCTGAACCACGGCCAGGACCAACCGCAATTTTTCTTTTCTTTGCCTCACTAACTATATCGTGAATGATAAGAAAATAGCTTGAAAAATTCATCTTCTTGATGATACTCATCTCATATTTCACGCGTTTTGTAATTTCATTATCCTGACTATCCATGTCAATTTTGAATTTTTCTCGTAATCCCTGACGAACAAGACTCTCTAAATATTCAGAATCAGACATATCGCAAGGAACAGGAAAACTGGGAATATGATGTTTTGAAAAATCCATAACAACATTACACTTTTCAAAAATTTCAACGGTATTTTTCAAAACCTCTGGAATCTCAGCAAATAATTTATACATCTCCTCTGGTCTCTTAAAGTAAAACTCATCAGTTGGAAATGCTAATCTTTTTTCCTTTTCGTCATTTATATTTGAACCAGTTTGAATACATAAAAGAATTTCATGTGCAAAAGCATCCTCTTTTCTTTTGTAATGACAGTCATTCGTGGCAACAACCTTTATTTTGTTTTTCTTCGCAATCTCTATAATTTTCCTGTTTACTTCTTTCTGAACAGGAATACCAACTTCCATAATTTCCAGATAAAAATTTTCTCTACCAAAAACATCGAGATACCATTTTATCGTAGAAAGAGCCTTTTCCTCTTCGCCTGCAATAATCATCTGATTTATTTCACCTTGTAAGCAGCCGCTCAATATAATTAAACCCGAAGAAAGTTTTGCAAGTAACTCTTTATCAATTCTTGGTTTATAATAAAAACCTTCAAGATAAGAAAGACTTGACAATTCAAGCAGATTTTCATAACCTTTGTTATTTGCTGAAAGAACTGTTAAATGATAAGCATACTCTTTTTTCTCATTAACCCTTTTCTCCAGACGACTTCCTGGAGCCATATACATCTCACATCCAATGATTGGTTTTATTCCGTTCTCAAGTGCCCTTTCGTAGAAATTAACCACTCCGAAAAGTGCACCATGGTCTGTAATGGCAACGCTTGGCATTCCGAACTGGTGGGCAAGTTTCGTTATCTCTTCTAAGCGGCACATCCCATCCAGAAGACTGTCATCAGTATGAAGATGAAGATGGACAAACTCTTTCATTTTCCAAGCATTGCCTGTTTTCTGGCAACCTGATAAATCTTACCCTCTGTTTTTATGGAAGGCGCTATTGCAATTTCAACAAGCTGCATTTCTCTTATGTTCCTCGCACCAAGACTTGCCATTGAAAGACGAAGTGCCCATATTAAATTCTGTGAACCATCATCTGTATTGGAT
>JAOAAW010000160.1 GCA_026418655.1 bacterium
GTCAAAACTGAATATTCTGTAATAGTAAGTTGTCGCAAGGTCTAATCCCGTGTCAATAAAAGCAGTGTCCTGCTGCGTTGTGTCTTTGAAAATGCACACAGCACCACCTGGCAGTCTTCCACCAATTGCATAGGATGTTCCATCTACAGGCACATCATCCCAGCCAAATACATTTGTTTTTCTGAATATAATTGTTCCAGTAAAGTTTTCAGGATTTGTCCAGTTAAGAAGTATTCTGCCATTTCCTGGAAAACCAAGAAGAGAAGTAGCAAAAAAATCAGTCACCGGAGAAACATTGCCAACTATGACAGAAACGTTTACAGTATTTGAGACTTCAGGGGTTGTATGAGCAGTAAATGTAATGTTGCCAGTATGGGAACCTGCGCCAAGCAAGTTCCGATTAATAATAACCTGGACCTGAGTACTTGCACCTGCTGTGAGTGTTCCAGTATTTGGATTCACGGTCAACCATCCGGCTACTCCGCTATTTGTTGCTACAGCAGAAGTCCAGGTAAAAGCTGTACCACCAAGATTCTGCAACACGATGGATGCTGTGTTTTGAGTGGTTCCAAAATGAAGAGATGAGGGCGATGTTCCAAAAGCCATGGCTGGCATTGAAATACTGGTTTGTCCTCCAAAGGTGACTGTTTTCATCTCGCCATCTTCCATATATAAAACTTCGCCGTTAAAATTATAAGTTCCAGATGCATCATTAGGAATCTGGATTGTGTAACTTATAACTATTGAAGAAGGAACACCAGTAGCACTGAATTCAAGCCATGAATATGTGGATGGTGGAGTAAATTTGTTTATCGGTAAATTTGATGACGTAATCTGCCAGTTTTCGGGTATGGTTTCGTTTATTATTACACCTGAAGGCATTGGAGAACCACTTATTCCAATTTCAAGTGTAACATCTATTGTTTGTCCTGGTAGATATGTTGAAGAAGAAAAAACTCTTGTTGTATTGACAGTAACTGCTGCATTTGATTGAATTGCTCCAGACATTGAAATGAACCACATAAAAACAAGAATTCTTTTTATAACACTCTGCATAATTCATCCTCCATTAAGTTTGTCAGATACTGTTCCACGAAGGTTCTGAAGCAGTTGGTGCATAAATATAACCTCCCTTAGCCCAGAAATCAATTGTTTTTAGCAACCAGTAATCCCATGATGAAAGGTTAACCGGCCATCCTTTAATTTGAGAGTTTGAAGCCCAGTAATCAATGGTTATTAACAGTTCACCATCTGAAATTTTTCCGTTACCTTCAAAGTCAAAAGGAAAGGCAGGTATGCCGTAGTTCACAAAAGAATCTCCTTTTGTCATTGTTTGGGTTGAGCTATCAATGACACTTCCATTGACAAAATTCCATGCTCCAGAAGAAGGAGAACCGACAAATTCAATCTTTAATCTCAGAATACCATCGGTTAATGGGAATATAGAACCGATGCTGTTTGAAACAATCCATTTAACAGTACCGGTTGTATTGCCTGAACTTGTTAAAGGCGAAATCGGGATATTGTTGAACCATGCACCTGTAATCTTCCAGTCGGCTGAAGCTCCTTTTGATACAGATGGCAGATGTTCTGTAATAATAAAAGAAGAAGGTGGATTTACCCTATTGATAGAAATTCTGAGTTGATAATAATAGGGAATATTGCTATCAACGCGATTGTAAATAAATTCTCTGCTGATACTCACTCTGTAAGAGTCACCTCTTGCCCACGAGAATTTACCGGAAGGTCTGATTTCAGGTGAAACAGCGACAACATCACCTGAGTCTGTATCTGCTATACTCAATTTACCCCCATCAATAAAAGCAATTTTATTATTTTCGTTCCACGGAGAAAACTGTGGGTATGTGGCACCGGGTCTGTTAAAGAACATATACTGTCCTGAGCCATCTGGATTCATAACGTAAATATTGGCTGCACCATCTCTTGTTGAAATAAAAATAATCTTTTTACCGTCAGGTGAAAATGAAGGATGATAATTTTCGCTTCCAGGGTATTGTGTCAGGTTAATTGGTGAACCTGTTACTGTTATAGTTGTGGCGCTGATTCTCACAGGCAATGAAAATATCTGACGCCCGCTTGAGGTTGAACCAGTATAAACAATTGCATTGCCTGATGGTGAAAAACACAGATCTGACTTTTCAATTGAGGGTGAGTATGTCAGTCTTATTGCAGGACCAGAAAGATCCTTTTTTCTTGCATAGATGTCATTTGAAACCACATATGCAATCCAGTTGCTGTCAGGTGAAAAAGCAGGGTATCTTGCCATAAATGATGTTTCTATCTGAACAGCATTTGTACCATCTGCCTTCATTACCCATATACCATTTCCTGCGTAGGCAATCAAACTTCCTGTTGGATCAAAAACAGGGTCATAATTGTTGTTGATGGTTGATGTTAACTGCAATGTCTGATTTGAAGCATTTCGCAGGAAAACCTGGGATGGACTTCCTGAAGTGAAAACATATATTGTTGGTTTTGCTTTGACAGGGTAAAAAAGTGGATATGCAGCTCCTTCACTATCAGACACAGGTTTTGTATAGGGATTTTCAGCGCCAATTATTGCGAAATAAAGCATTTTTGTTTGAGAAAAAGGACTCCTTCCGTAGAAAACGATTGCAGTATCAACGCCGTTGGCATCAGTAATTGCCACAGGCTGGGGGTCTATTTGATTTAGGGGATGTTCGGTGAAATAAAGCCTCGCTTCAACATCTGTTGTGGAAGATGATTGTATATCATATCTGCAAATCTTCCAGTTTGAATAATCTGAAGGATTCTGTTCCTGTTTTGCAAAATAGATAGCAGATTTATTCTGATTCAGCATGGGTCTGCCAAGTCTCGGGAAATACGGTTCAGAAGTTATATTATTTGTCAGATTTGTCAGGTCTGACCCGCTTGTTGAGATCAAATAATAATCTTCAAGATACCCGAATTTATGTTTGAATATGATGTGAGTGTCGTCAAGAAACTGTGGATCTGAACAATCGCCATTCATAAGTGTAAGCTGAAAGAGTCTTTTTGCGCCTGTTAATTCTTTCAGCCACAACTGTGCACCACTGACAGGTCCAGGATTTCTCATTTCAGCAACAAAAGCAATCTTTGTCATGTCAGGACTGTATATACCAGAAACCTGGTTCTTTGTCTGGGATAAAAGTCCCAGTGAGGCGCTTAAATTTTCAAGGCCGCTTCCATCTGGATTGATGACGTATAGCATTGTTTCTGTTGCTGTATTTGCTTTGTATGAAAACACAATTTTTGTACCATCCGATGAAATGAAAGCGTTTGCAAGACTTCCTGTTCCAATAGCTGCTTCAAGGCGTGTGAGTCGTGTGGTAACATCAGTTGATAGGTCTTTTACCCACAGGTCATTGCCCTTCGTAAAATAGAGGTAACCAGAATATTGAGAACCTGCATAGCTGGATGAAATAACCATTAAACCGGCCATTACACAATAAAAAATTATGGATGATTTTTTTATTGCTTTTTCCATAAATATTTTCCTTGACTTCTGCTATCTGTTAGATTATATGTGTATCCATCAGGATTAGCCCAGAAACTTATGATTGAAAGAAGTAAAAAGTCCCATTCAGATATATATTCAGGCCACAGTGAGATTCTACCATTGTTTGCCCATAAGTATATCGTGTAAAGAAGTTCCTCATCCGAAATTTTCCAATCTTTGTTTATGTCAACAGGTATGAAGGGATTTGCAATTATGATGTTTGAATTTCCTTTGGTGAAAGCTCTAACTCCAGATGTCTCACACCATCCTGCAAAACTTTTGTATTCACCATAGGTCTGACTTGAAGGATTGGAATGTTCAATTGTAATCTGGATGACACTGTCCTGAAGTGGCGCAATACCTGCTGGTCCAAAAAGCCATTTCAATTGACCCGTTGTGGCTCCATTGCTTGTCATCTGAACAGGAACAATGCCATTGATTCTTACACTTTTCAATCTCCATCCATCAGGTATTACCTCAGTTAAAATAGCACTGGATGGTAGTGGAATTTTATCAACATGCATCAACAGATAATACGTAATTGGAACATAAGGATCTGTTTCTTTTATTCCAATGATCCTTTCACCTTCTATAACACCGTATGGCATGGCTGAAGTCTGAATATGTTCAGCAACAATTCCGGTTGAAACAGGCGTTATCTGTTGCTGAGATAGGTCAGCATAAAAAATTTGTTGTGGAGTACCAGCAACATAATAGATAATATCCGGAGAACTGTTTGAAAAACATGGACTGGCTGGATTCTGGACGCCTGTTGAAAACATTATTTTTCTTTGCTGTGTGCCATCTTTCTTCATCAACCATAACTCTGGTATCTGGTTTCTTGTTGAAACAAAAACAATGGTTTCTCCATCAGGTGAAAAAGATGGATAGTGGTTATCACCGGTAAGTGGAGTCAGGTCCCTGGGTGTACCGGCAGTAACTGTCATCGGTTGTCCATAAGAAAACTGCACAGGACATATAAATATATGTTTCCGCAGATTAACAAGACCAGTGAAAACAAGTTCCTGACCTGTTGGGGAAAACTTAATATCTCCTTCTACATTACCTGTGTAGGTAAGCCGTATGGAACTGCCAGACCCATCAGAACGTTTTGCATAGATATCGCTGTTTTTAAGATAAAAAACCCAGAGTCCATCAGGTGAGAATTCAGGATAATCAGCAGAAACATTTGAATCAATTTGAATTAGAGATGTACCATCTGGCCTGATAACGTATAAACCTGTTTGTGAGGCATAAGAGACCATTGTTCCCCTTGTGTTGATGGAAGGATGTCTGTTTCCACTTCCTGATGTGAGTCGCACCGGATTTCCTGTTTCGTTTCTCACATATACATATCCATTTTGAAGATATACATATCTTTGTTTGGCTGGTGTTTTCACAATGGTAACAGGTAGATTAATATGAAAATTCCCATCAGTAAGTTTTGCTAAATATGGATTAATCACAGGGATGTTTACTGTGTATAGGTCGTACACATTACCGGTGAGTGAACCACAGAAAAGAATCTGTTCATTACCGGTTCCATAGAAAGCCGGACATGGATCTTCCTGAAGCAATGGGTCGGATTGTGTAAAATACAACGCATCAGTTATCATCTGTTCTGTTCCTGTACCATCAAGTGGTGATAACGTATAGATTGCCCACTTTTTATAGCCTGAAATATCCTGTTCCTGCTTTGCATAGATAATCATGTTTCTGTCAAAATTGACAGATGGTTTGCCAATTCTTGGGAAATATGGTGTAACACTTTCATTATTTGTAAGGTTTACCACAACCCCGGACAATGTTGCAGTGTAATAGTCTTCAAGAAATCCTTTTTTCACCTTGAATAAAACCGTGTCATTACTGATAAAAACAGGGTATGAACAGTCCCAGGTGGGATCCAGTGTTAATCGTCTGCGATTTGTACCATCACTGTTACAGACGTAAATTTGAAATATTGAAGGATTCTCTCTATCATTGGCGGTATAGGCTATGGTATTACCATCAGGAGAAACAGCAACGTGTTTATAAGAAATTTCTGGATCAGGAGATAAAAAGTCTGTCAGCCCGCTTCCATCAATATATACGCGCCATATTGCTGGATTCGGTCTACCGTTTGGTATTGAACTTCTTGTAAAATAGATAAAATTCTGCGCTGAAGAAATACTCAGTATCGCACCTGAATCTGTTTTTGAAAATCCTGTGACAAGAAATGTTTCACCTGTTGCAGTATCATAACATACGACATCAGAGTATCCACCACCTGCAACGCTCTGAGAGTATATTACGTACTGTTTTTGAGCTGAACAGATACTGGCAAGTATACAAAAAATCGCAGCTTCCACAAAGAACTTTATTTTTTTCATGAAAGCACCTTATTTTCGGTTGCCTCTAGAGTTATTTTACGATTTAAATCCTTTAATGTCAAAAACCTTATTTGAAAAGTAAGTAAGTACCATCAATTCAGTTGCCATATCAACATTGAGAACAAGGATATTGTCCGGTAGATTGAGATTTACAGGTGCGAAATTTAATATACCTTTAATACCACTTTCAACAAGTTTCTCAGCCACAATCTGAGCTGAATCAGATGGAACAGTCAATATTGCCAGATGTACTCTGAATTCAGGAACGATCTTATTAATTCTGGAAATATCTTCTATTTTGATATCCTCTATCACTTTTCCAATTTTTGCAGGATCATTATCAAAGGCAGCAACAATTCTAAAATTAAAATTTAAAAATCCAGGGTAAGCAAGAAGTGCAGAACCAAGTTTTCCAACACCGACTATTATTATTCTACATTCTCTGTCAACGCCAAGAATTTTCTCAAGATGTGGTATTAACATATCTAACCTGTATCCAACACCTCTTTTCCCAAGTGAACCAAAATAAGATAAATCTTTGCGAAACTGGTCAGGTGATATATTCAGATGCTTTGTTATTCTGTTTGAAGATATAATTGATAAACCCTGGCTTGTTAATTTTCTTACACCTCTCAGATAAAGAGCCAGCCTTCGTATTGTTTCCTGTGGTATTTTTTTTTCTTTCCGCTTTGTTTTCATTTCAGGGTTCTATCACAGCTTTTATGACACCATCCTGTCTTGAAGCAACCAGTTCCAGGGCATCCTGAATTTTCTCAAGAGGAAATTTATGTGTTATTATGGCACCGAACTTTATATTACTCATGCACATTAATTTGAGGGCTTTCTCTGTGGTAAACGCAGATCGCCTGACTGTTAATATTGGAATCTGTTTTCTCCTTACAGTGTGAGGGTCAAAAAAAATTTGATCTTCTGCAGGAATTCCGAAAATTACAGATTTGCCGCCAACAGCCGTAATATTTATCATCTGCGTTATTGTTTGTTGAGTTCCTGCACACTCAAATGAAATATCAACACCTCTTCTGTTTGTGAAAGAAGAAATTTCTCTCTCAATGTCAATCTTATCTGCAAGAAACACATGGTCAGCACCTAATTTTTGTGCCATCTTTGCTCTTGCTTCTATCAATTCTGTTACAAAAATTTCTTCTGCACCACCATTTTCACAGCAGAATAAAACCGATAACCCGATAGGACCTGCACCAAGAATAGCGATACTATTCCCGATTGAAAAATTTGAAAGACCAATTCCATAAAGGGCAATTGCCAGTGGTTCTGCAAGGGTTCCTTCAGCATAACTCAAATGATCAGGAATTTTGACAACATTTTTTTCAGGCATGACTATAAACTCTCTGAAAGCACCGGTAATTGGTGGAGTACCAAGAAACTTTACATGAGGACATAGATTCGGTCTACCTGTAATACAGAGTTCACACTTTCCGCAGGAGATACCTGGTTCAATCACCACCCTGTCGCCTTCCTTCACTGATTTTACATTTTTCCCTTTAGCAACGATTTCACCCGAGGCTTCATGTCCTATGATGAATTTTTCTGGAACAATCTGATCTCCAATTCTTCCATCAAGAAAATAATGAACATCGGATCCGCAGATTCCTATCGCTCTTATACGAATTAAAACCTCATCATCTCTGCATTCAGGAATTTCGCATTCATCAATGACAAATTTTCTTTTACCAAGTAGATATGCTGCTTTTGCTTTCATCATTTTTTCCGTTTTTATGCTAAAATAACAATACTTATTGTATCATAAAAAGGAGAAATGTTATGCCAATTAAACCTATTCCGCCGGAGAAAGCAAGGGCTGTGTGTAATCTTGATTGGCTTGATTTTGAAACCACGCAAACTGTTCCACCCATTGAGGGAATAATCGGACAGGAGCGAGCAGCAAGAGCCCTTGAATTCGGGCTTCAGATGGAACAGGATGGTTATAATATTTATGTTTCAGGATTACCGGGCAGCGGAAGGACAACCTCTGTTGAATCAGCGGTACGAAAGATTGCAAAAAAAAGACCAACACCAGACGATTGGTGCTATGTTTATAATTTTTCAGAACCTGACAATCCAAAATATCTCAGGTTTCCACCTGGAAGAGCAGAGGTTTTTAGAAAGGATATGGAGAGATTGATTGAAGAATTAAAAATAGACCTTCCGAGGGCATTTGAAAGCAAGATTTATGAAGAACAGAGAAACAGTATTGTCAGGAAATTTCAGAGAGTTAAAGAAGATATTGTTGCCCAGCTTGAAGAAAAAGCAAGAAATGCTTCATTTGCATTGAAGCACACTCCATCTGGTTTTGTTTTCATACCCATGGTTGAAGGAAAGCCTCTTACTGAAGAAGATATGGAAAAGCTGACAGAAGAGGCGAAGAAAGAAATAAAAACAAAAGAGGAAATTCTGGTCAGTGAGCTGAGTGAAGCGCTTAGAGAAATCAGGCAGGCAGATAAAGCAACGAGGGAGGAATTGCAGAAATTGGAGCATGAGACAACATTGTTTACTGTCAGTCCGAGAATAAATGAATTGAAGGAGAAGTATGCAGAGTTTCCTGATGTAATTAAATACCTTGATGAAGTCCAGCAGGATATTGTTGAAAATCCTGGCAATTTTGAAGAAAAAAGAGAAATTGAATTTTTACCGGGCTTGAAACTGCCCGCAAAAGAAAGTCAATTGTACAAATATCAGGTGAATGTTCTTATTGATAATAGCAAATTGAATGGTGCACCTGTTGTGAAAGAGACCCAGCCAACCTGCTATAATCTTACTGGAAGAATTGAATACAGACCCACGCTTGGCGCAATGTTTACTGACTTTACAATGATAAAACCAGGTGCTCTCCATAAGGCAAATGGCGGTTTTTTGATACTCAATGTCCTTGATGTTTTAAGAAACTATTTTGCATGGGATGCTCTGAAGAGGACAATTAAAAACAAGGACATAAGAATAGAAGATATCAACGAACAATTCAGAATAATCAATACACCAACCCTCAAACCGCAGCCAATACCTGCGAATGTAAAGATTATACTGATTGGGAGTCCTTTGATTTATTATCTTCTCTATGCCTATGACGAGGACTTTGAAAAACTTTTTAAGGTGAGGGTTGACTTCAGTTCACTGATGGATAGAAACAGGGAAGGGGTGAACGAATATGCAGGATTTATCAGTAAAAGGGTGAAGGATGATAACCTGCGTCCTTTTCACAGGGAAGCAGTTGCAAAGGTTGTTGAGTATGGCTCAAGGATTGTTGAAGACCAGAAAAAACTTTCCACAAGATTCATGGAGATATCAGATTTGTTAAGAGAAGCAAACTATTGGGCAGGAGTTGATTCTTCAGATATTGTAAAAAAGGAACATGTTCAGAAAGCCATTGAGGAAAAAGTATACAGGTCAAACCTCATTGAAAAAAGAATTGAAGAATTGATGAGAGATGGAATAATAATGGTTGACACAGATGGTGAAAAGGTAGGTCAGATAAATGGTTTAAGTGTTCTTACTCTTGGAGACTATCAATTCGGGAAGCCATCAAGGATTACTGCAAGTGTATCTCTTGGTAAAGGTGGACCTGTGCATATAGACAGAGAAGTTAAGATGACAGGTACAATACACAATAAGGGATTTTTAATTCTGAAGGGACTGCTTGCAGAAAAATTCGGGAAAAATTTTCCGCTTTCTTTTTCTGCCACAATCTGTTTTGAACAGGTTTATGAAGAAATTGAGGGAGACAGTGCTTCATCCACTGAATATTATGCCCTGATTTCTGGAATTTCAGGGATACCACTTAAACAGGGAATTGCTGTTACAGGTTCAATCAACCAGAAAGGAGAAGTCCAGCCCATCGGCGGAGTAAATGAAAAGATTGAAGGGTTTTATTCACTGTGCAAAATAAAAGGACTTACAGGAAATCAGGGAGTTATAATTCCTGAAAAAAATCTCAGCCATTTGATGTTGAAAGAAGAAGTTGTTGAAGCAATAGAAAAAGGAAAGTTTCATGTCTGGGCAGTTAAGGATGTTGACGAAGGTATTGAAATTCTTACAGGACTTCCTGCTGGAAAACTGGATAAAAATGGTTCATACCCAGAAGGCACAGTTAATTACGTAGTCAACCAAAAGCTGATGGAGTTTGCCAGAAGAGCAAAGGAAATAGAAAAACAGTTAAAATCCGAAACCGGGTAGCTATCGCTTTTTCCAGCCACCATTAACCAGGAAACCTTTTAATTGGGTTTACCCATTTCGTAATGTGCCTTTATCTCAGAAGGTGGTAGCTCCCGTTTGAAAACAGCAAGCTCATCCATATGACCGATAAAGAAATCACTGGTTGTCCTTACATTTCTTCCAACATTAATCTCTGTATTGTAATAATTATACGGTATCTGTGGAGCGACATCAAATAGCATTCTGTTTACTTCAACTCCATTCTGATAAAGTATAAATCTTCTTGATGGAGAATCCCAGGTAAATGCAATGTGTTCCCATTGACCTGGAACAAGGGCACGGCCGGAAAGATATCTTGGTCCAGCAGTATAACACAAAGC
>JAOAAW010000176.1 GCA_026418655.1 bacterium
CTCTAAAACCAGCATCAACATCAACTCTTCCTTTTGAAATAGCGGCAAGTCCACCGAATCTGTCCTTTTTAATTCTTGCCATCATAATTCTGATTGTTCCACGATGCTCTGACAGTAGAATATCTTTTCTCAATGTAAAGTCGGGATTGATACACCATCCATGGTCAAACTTACTACCTCCATAATAAAACAGCAGATAGCCATCGTGCTCGACAAGCGTTGTCGAAGGCATAATCCATCCTGCATCTGATTCTCCGGTATCTCCCCTTTCCAGAAATAGTGGTCTTCCTGGGGGATATCTCCACCTGAAGCCATCATAGGAAAAACCAATCCTTGTATGACACAATCCGTTTGCATTAGCAGCGAATTTTTGATACAAAGGAAGGCCGACATCAAAAATTGTTTCAATAGAAACCAGTATTTCACCTACCCTGTAAACACAAACGCAATAAACTTCACTGTTGATAAAGCCATTCATTCTGGCTATAATATCATCAAAATCATCACAGAAAAAACATTCTCGCCATTTTCTTATTCCTTCGTAACCTTCCCAATTTTCTCCATCCTTACTCTCGAGTCCAATCCAGGTCCTTCTGACACTCAACCCATGGGTGCTCATAATCTT
The DNA here is from genome assembly GCA_026418655.1 of bacterium. Taxonomy (GTDB): domain Bacteria; phylum Ratteibacteria; class UBA8468; order B48-G9; family DTJG01; genus DTJG01. The sequence goes on from JAOAAW010000176.1 coordinate 626, forward strand.
TTGATAAAGAAGATAGCGTGCTGTTTCAAAATCTGTAATAAGACACGCATTATCATTGTAAGCGAAAAGCCGTTTGAGATGCTTCCAGCGTAATCCATCATTAGAAACCCACAGATGCGTTCCATAATTACCCTTAACTGGATCCGGATTTTCTGGAATATCCTGAACATTTTTTTCTAACGGTCTATTATATAAAAAGGTACAGGCGAGATATTTCCATTGTGCGCCCGGTAGCGTTTTCACAATTCCACATGGGGCACCTGGTAAAGCGAGAATATTGTTTCCTGGATACCTGTGCTGCCCTGTAATTTTAAGATCTGGTTTTTTCCAGTGTATGCCATCATCACTTTCGGCATAACAAATAACTGGAAGATCAACCTGTTCACAATAATCAGAAGGGATTCTCAAACCATTATACCACATCCGAAAAACACCATCCTCTTTTATAACACTTCCAAAACATGTTGTACCTGCTGCATCCCATTCACCTTTTGAACCTGGTTCAAGTCCATAGATTGGAACTTTTTCCGGTTTTGAAAAACACTGTACAATATGGCTGTCCCACTCTGTCACACTGCTTGTATCAAGAAAGATGCGCTTTCTTACTCTGGATTCTTTCATCTTAGTCTCCTACAACAAGAACCTTTGCTCCAGCAATTTTCCCTGCTTTTAAATCTCTGATGGCAGTATTTGCTTCTGAAAGTTGATAAGTGGTAATTTCAGGTTTTACAGGAACTTTCTTTACAATTTCTAAAAATTCTGCGATGTCCCTTCTTGTAACATTTGCTACTGATTTTATCTCCTTCTCCATCCATAAATGTCTCTCATAGTCAATAGTTTTAAGAACTTCAACATCACTGTTTTCTTTGCGAATTGCATTGATTATAAGTTTTCCACCCTTGTTGAGATTTTTTACAGCGGATATAACAGGTAGCCATGCAGGGGTTGTATCAATCGCAACATCAAAATGTTCTGGTGGTTCATCTGTAATTGTTCCTGTCCAGGACGCGCCCAATTTATAGGCAAGGTTCTGCTCATCCTTTGACCTGGTGAAAACAAAAATCCTGAGACCAGGATATAAATATCTAACAATCTGGATAACAATATGCCCTGAGGCGCCAAAACCAAAAAGAGCCAGAGTTTTTTTGCCCTCAATTTCTGCAAGTCGTATAGAACGCCAGCCAATTGATCCTGCACAAAGCAAAGGAGCTGCTTCGGCATCTGAATTTGTATCAGGAATTTTATAAACAAAATCTTCATATGCAACCATAAATTCAGCATAACCGCCATAAGCATCTCTTCCTGTTGCGACAAAATTATCACAGAGGTTCTCCATTCCCTTCATACACTGCATGCATCTTCCGCAACTATGGTAAATCCAACCAACACCAACCTTTTCTCCTTCTCTAAATTTCTTTGCTTTTTTCCCGCACTTAACAATTTTGCCTACAACCTGATGGCCTGGAATCATAGGATAGAAGGAAGGCAAGGTTCTTCCTTCAATTTCATCCAAGTCAGTTCTGCAAACTCCACATGCAGATATCTTTATAAGAACCTGTTTTTCCTCAGGCTCTGGAATAGGTATTTCCAAAATTCTTAATGGAGTTTCCTTTAAAACATCATCTACCTTTGTATCAATAGCCATTGCTTTCATTTATTCTCTCTCGATAATTGGAACACCTTTTGACTTGAGGTATTTTTTTAGTGAAGAAATCGAAATTATTCCAAAATGAAAAACACTTGCCGCAAGAAGGATGGTAGCGCCTGCCTGTACCGCATCATAAAAATCTTCAAGGTTTCCTGCCCCTCCAGATGCTACCACCTGGGCAGAGACAACTTTTTTTATTGCGCGTATAATTGGTAGGTCATATCCCAATCTTGTTCCATCCCCCAGTTTACTGGTAGGAAGAATTACAGAAACACCGTATCCATCAACTTCTTTTGCCCATTCAACAGCATCCTTTCCCGTTGGTGTTCTACCGCCATCAATATAAACCTCATACCCAGAGGGCATTTTTGAATTATGGTCAACATCAATAGCAACAGTAATTCTTTCAGAACCAAATTTCTTCACAAGATCTTTTATGAGAGAAGGATTTCTAAAACCAGCAGATGATATAGAAATCTTATCAGCACCTGCTTCAATTACTGCTTCTGCTGATTCAATATCAGAAATTCCGCCACCGACAGTAAAAGGAACTGTTACAACTTCAGCAACCCTTTTTACAACATCTATCATTGTGGG
>JAOAAW010000047.1 GCA_026418655.1 bacterium
ATGTGTATAAGAGACAGGCCTTCAACCGTCGCATTTATATCAAGCAATGCTATTTCATCAGCACCTTCTTTGCAGTATACAATTGCACACTCTACAGGATCTCCTGCATCTCTTATATCCACAAAGTGGACACCTTTAACAACCCTTCCATTCTGCATATCAAGACATGGCATAATTTTTACCGGTTTGTCCATTGCTACCCCTTGTTATTTATCAATAAAAAATAGGCAGAAAAAATTGCAGAAATTACATACATAAGTGGGTGTACTTCCTTAAATTCTCCTTTTGCCATTTTCAGTACAGTGTAAGCAATGAAACCGTAACCGATTCCATGGGAAATGGAGTATGTAAATGGCATGGTGAGAATAATGATAAATGCAGGAATTGCAGTTTCAATCTCTTCAAAATTTATATTTTTTATACCCTGCATCATCAAAAATCCGATGATAACAAGTGCTGGTGCGGTTGCTTCAGATGTAATGAGAGAAGCAACAGGTGTTAACACTATGCTTAACAAAAAGAGAATTCCAACAACAATGGCTGTAAAACCTGTTCTACCACCTTCCATAATTCCTGCCGCAGATTCAATATATGAGGTGTTTGAACTTGCCCCAAAAAAACCACCAAGCATTGCACCAATCGCATCCACTCCGAGAATTTCCTTTATTTTTTCAATGTTTCCTTTAGAATCAACAAGTTTTGCCTGATACCCTATTGCAGTAACTGTGCCAAGGGTATCAAAAAAATCAACAATGAGAAAGGCAAAAAGTGAGGGTAATAAAGACATCTTCAATGCACCTTTAATATCAAGCGCACCAACCGTTGAAAAATCAGGCATATTTATAACCCCGGGCCATTTAGAAATACCCGCTAAAAAAGCAAGGATACCCGTCAATATTATGCCAAGCAGAAGAGCACCTTTTATCCTGAGTACAACAAAAATAGCAGTAATCAAAATACCACAAGCTGATATAATGGTTGAAATCCTTGAAAAATCACCAGGAGCCGGTAAAAAGGTGTTTTTGTCAATTACCACAATACCGGCATGCATCAGTCCAATAAAAGCAAGAAACATTCCGATTCCAACAGCAATGGCATGTCTCAAAGGAACTGGAATTGCTCTCATTACTGCCTCACGCAAACCGGCAAGAACAAAAATAAACACAATAAAACCATTGAGAAAAATAAGGCCCATGCCAGTCTGCCAGGAAACACCCTGACCAATGACAATACTGTATGTCAGAACACTGTTAAGACCCATTCCTGCAGCAAGTGCAAGTGGAAAGTTTGTAATTGTACCCATTAGTATTGAGGTAATACCTGCAGCAAGAGCAGTTCCAACAACACACCCATTGAAAGGCACTCCTGCATCTTTCAAAATTATGGGATTAACAAATAAAATATAAGCCATAGTAAGATATACTGTAATCCCCGCTCTTATCTCAGTTGTCCATGAAGTGTTTCTTTCCTCAAACCTAAAATATTTTTCAAGAAGTTTTATCATCCCTTTCTCCTGCAACAGGAAAATCAAACGCAATTATATCTAAGAGACCTTCCTTTGACTCAATTGTGATTCTTTCTTTCTGTGGTATACAACCAAGTTTCAAAAGAAGCTTTTTCTTCTTTATGTCAAGATTATCAGCAACCATATGAATCTCCCTTGCTCCTCTTTTAATAGCATAATCTACTGTCTTCAGATAGAGCTTTTTTATAACTTTTTCAGAAATTTCAGGAAGGCAAAAACCATCAACCTGTGCGCAATGTTCATCGTGAAATTTTACACTGGCAATACCAACAACAGACTTTTTGCTTATAGCCACAAACCACGCACCATTTTCATCAATCTTTTCATAACGTGGATAAAGCCCCATACATGATTTTTGAACAAACCATCTTGTTGAAAACAGCCCTGTATTCAAATCAAGCACAATTTCTTCGAATGGAAATAAAATCAGTGGTATAATTGGCAACCTGAAACGAGCATCTCCGCGTAATATATAAATTTTCTTATTATTGAATCTTTTCCCTGCATTCAAAAATCGGTCTGTATTTCTACCATCAAAAACCCTTAGCATGACTCTGGAACCAGGAATATAACGCCATCCGAGTGAATGATATAATCTGGCAGCAGCAGGATTGTTTGTTCCCAGTAATAATAATTTGCCTCCTCTTTTTTTAAATTCATCTATCGCCATATTGCAGAGTAGTTTTGCTAACCCTTTTCCCCTAAAATCACCTGATGTTGCAACCTCGCCTATTCCACCCAGCCGTTTATCAAAAATGCTGATTGTAGGATGAACCGTTGAAACAATAGCATCTTTATATTTAGCAACAAATATAAAATCCCTGTTGAACTCTTTCTCATTGCCTGAGAGAATGGTAAAAATGTTCTGGTTTTCAATAAAATCCTGACCGAAAATTTTTGTCCAGAATAAACACAATTCATTCGCTACATTCCAGCTAACAGGAACTTCCAGAGCTTCAAAAGAAAATTCAATTTTTGATGACATCAAAATAATTTTACACCTTTTCTCAAAATATTGTAAACCTATCCAGATTTTTTTCGTCTATAAGATAATATGGTTCCTCCATTGAAAGGGTTCTGGAAAAATGCCAGTTTTCCAGAGCCCTGATTTTTTTTGACATACTGCATAAACACGACTTATAATAAACCTGCGCTTCTAAAAGAAAGGGGAAAATGGGTGGAAATGAAATAAAAAACATTCAACAAACGAAGTCAATTATGATTGTTGAGGATGACGATACAATCAGAAAAATTCTTGCGATTGAGTGCAAAAGAAAAGGGTTTGAAGTACTCGAATTCAGGGATGCCGCTTCGGCAATGACTGCCATAGATAGAAATAAACCTAAAATTGATGCGGCAGTTGTGGATTTGATGAATCTTGGTTATGGTGGAAACCTAGGAGAATATATCAGAAGATACAGCGAATATAAAAATACAAAAATCATTTATTATTCCGCACTTACAGAAAATCAATTTAATACAAGCATTCTTGATATGGACAATGTTCACTATGTCCACAAAGTACCGGGAAGTGTAAAAAAAGTAATAGAACTTCTTGAGTAAAAAAGGAGACAGAATGCCAAATTATAACGATGCACCACAGGTTATAGACAACTTTATTTATAAACTTTTTAAGAGAACAAAACCTTCAATGGCAATTGATACTGTGAATCCAAAGGATGCAAAATCATTTGAAAAATGGAGAGATTCTCTGAAAGCAAAAATTCGCGAACTTCTCGGAGAATTCCCAGAACCCGCACCCCTAAAACCGCAGCTTTGCAGTGTTGAAGAACTTGAAGATTTTGTCAGAGAAAAGTATCTGATACAGACCGAAGAAGATTGCTGGATGCCACTTTATATTCTGACCCCAAAAATAAAAGATGAAAAATTGCCTGCCATACTTTGTTGCCATGGGCATGGTCCATACGGCAAAGACCCTGTTGCAGGAGTTCATTTCAATCAATCAGAAAGAATCGCCAATATCAATGCCCATAATTATAACTATGGCGAGATTATGGCTAAAAGAGGTTACATTACTATTGTGCCTGATTGGCGCGGTTTTGGTGAAAGATGCGGGTATGATAATGCACCTTTTCCTGGAAGAGATAAATGCAATATTTATTTTATTCAACATCTGATTCTGGGTAGAACCCTTCTTGGCGCAAACATTTTTGATGGGATGAGAGCCATTGATTTTCTTTTAACCCGAAAAAATGTGGACCCTGATAGAATTGGATGCATGGGACTCTCTCAGGGCGGAACAATGACAACATATATTACACTATTGGATGAAAGAATTAAGGCAGCAGATATTATATGCTATGCAACAACCACAGAACATTACGCAATAAACAGGCCAAATTTTTGTGGAAGTCAGCTTGTTCCTGGTCTTTATAAGTATGCTGATGTTGGTGATGTTATCGGAGCGATAGCACCAAGACCTCTATTAATTGAATCCGGTGCAAGCGATACCTGTTTCTGGCTTCACTCTGCATTAAAAGCTCAAGAAAAGGTAAAAAAGGCCTATAAAGCAGCCGGAAAGGAAGAAAACCTATGGATTGAAATATTCCCAGGAGAACACAGTTTTGCTGCTGGCAAAGCCTTTGAATTTTTTGATAAATACTTGAAGAACGCGTAGATGAAAAAGAAGAAGAAATTTGTCCTGCTTTCCATTGCAATTCTTTTCGCATTATGGATATCGGTATCACTGGTTATCTCGGCGTGGGTAAAATTTTCCTCTGATAGAAAAGTCCATCTTTCGTTTCTTTTGACTTTACCCGGTGCAAAAGTCTTAAATTTTTGCTGGAAAATTTCAGAATTCCCATCAATCAGCTTGAAAATAAAGGGGACTTTTAAAATACCATGGAAGAGCTTGTTTTTTGGCACACAACAGCTTCTTGCTTTTCAGGCACCTGCCACAATTAATTTACCCTCTGGAAATTCGAAAATAAATTTTTCAGGAGAAATTCGGGGTAATTTCAAAAAAGGTGAAGTAAATTTGAAAGATGTTAAGGTCTGGCTGGAAAAATTTGGTAATCTTTTTGTAAACGGACAGCTTGTGAAATGGGGAACAGAACTCTGTGAATTAGAGGGCAATGTCCAAAACTTTGCCATTGATGAATTGAGAAACGTTCTTAATATTCAAAACCTGCCATTTTCAGCATTTATAACTGGAAAGCTTTCAATAACAATTAATAAAGATATTGTAAAACTGGTAAAATTTGATATTGATTTTACAAATCTCCTGCTCCAACAACAGAGCAGCCCGTTATCGGGTCATGTAAAGGGCAGTTATGATTTACTTGAGAAAAAATGTGTGATTGATACCGGAGATATAAACACAAAATCTGGTGGAAAGATTTTTGTAAAAGGAATGATAAGTAAGGAAGAATTCAGTCTAAAAATAGAATCAACCGGTGTTAACATTGATGAAATTATTTCTCAATTACCGCAAAAGTGGCAGGAAAGATTCAAAATAGATACTGGGTCAAAAATTTCAATAAATGCAGAGAGACTTTATAGAAAAGGTACCCAAATGCCTTCTTTCACTGGAATAATAAAAGTACCCGGTCAGATTCAATATAACAATTTTTCCTGTTCTTCACTGACGATACAAAGCTCTCTGGAAAACAATGAAATTATCGTTGAAGCAAAAAAGATTGGATTTGGAAAAATTGATTGTGATGAAATAAAAGGAAAAATATCCAGGGAAAATGAAAAATATAAAGGCATTATTAATTTTTCTTTTTATGATGGCTCAGGAAAAACTCAATTTATAACATCCGAAACAATGCCATTGAAAATCTATTCAAAAACAGAGATTTCAAAAATTAATCTAGCAAAATTTGTACAGAGTTTAAATCCTGATATACTTATA
>JAOAAW010000067.1 GCA_026418655.1 bacterium
ATTCCTATTGTTTTTTACAAATTTTTCAAGTTCCCTGAGAATAAACTTAATCCTGCTCAAAGGTATTGCTGCTGTTGATGGATATAAACTCGTTGTTCCTGTTTTTACCCTCAATTTTGCCCATTTTTCCAGACCTTCCTGATATATTTCACCTGATGATTCAAAAATCCTTTTTTCTGTATTGTATTTTCCAGCATAAAAAGAAAAAAGACCTGCGCCGTGCGTGTGAAGTTCAATGAATCCAGGGAATACATATTTGCCTTTAAGGTCTATACATCTTTCATCAGATTTCTGTTTCCTTGAATTTTCAAGGTAAATCTTCTCATTTCTTATGATGATGTCGAACCCCTTTTTTAACCCTTTTTCAGTACATATTATTCCATTGATCAAACGCATTGTTTCTCTCCCTTTAATGGCAAAATCTTCCTATTATCGGTCAAAAAATTCCTTGATTGAAATTTCGTGGTATAGTATAACACACAGAAAAAGGAGATAACTATGAAAAGAAGAGAGATACCTTTCATATCAATGGGCGGCCTTTATCAACAGGATGATCTTGAAGCAGCGACAAATGTCATTAAAGCAGTTATTGAAAAAAGTCGGGACAATAAATTCAATTATAGGGAAAAAAATGCAGATTAAAATTGTGGGGAGAGGGTGGAGAAAACAGTTTACAGTTGATTTAATTAAAAGACTCGGAGTTTTAGCGCCGATTACAGACAGTGATGATGCTGAAATTTTTATTGTGTGTGAATTTGCAGAAAATTCAGATGAGTTAATAAACCTGGCAAAAAATGGGAAATGCTTGATCTTTCTTCAGCCAGAAGAAGGATCTATGAAACTTTTCGGTCAGGAACTGATGTATACCCATCATTTTCCATTTATGCAACTGAAGTATGGTGAAATTCCTGCTACATTTTTACAGGTTTTTCCGCCCATCAGTTTGATAAAGCAGAAATATGGAGAAAATCTTGGTTTTTTTGCCTTTAATTTTTCTCCTTCTGGAGAAAATTATACAACAAGATATCCTGCCATTGTGTGGAAAGAGTATGGCTCTGGCAAGATTGGTCTTTTCCTGTACGATTTTATCGCCACGATGTTACTACTTTTGCAGGGCTGGGAGTTTTTTACATTTGAAGGCGGGCTTTCCTGTAAATCAAGAACCGGCATCGCGAGAGCAATGCATCTTTTTGATCATCTCATAGATAGGGAACTTGCATCAATTCCACAGGCATATTTTCATGAGTTGGTTCTCATTGCTTTGATGAGAATATTGGTTGGACAAAAAGACCCTTTGCCAAGGGTATGGCATTATCCGTATCCTGAAACAACAGTATTTCTTTTAAGTGGCGACAGCGATGGTCTTGAAAAAAGATTACTTATAAAGGCGTGGAGTAATCTTTTGAAAAATGATTTACCTTATACTCAATACGTAATGCTTGAGGATTTGAATGGTTTTTCTTCCAGTGAAATTGCAGAGTGGAAAAAATCAGGCATTGATTTTGGCTTGCATTACTATGCAGGGGCTAATCCAACCGAGAAAGAAATGGCAGGACATATGAGAGAAGCAAAAAAAGTTTTTGCTTCAAAAAAAATGGAGTTGATTTCTTGCAGGGGTCATTCCTGTATCTGGGTTGGCTGGGATGCTCATGTCAAAATTATGGAAAAAGCTGGAATTTTATATTCATCAAACCTTCCTTACTGGTATACGGGTGTCAGTTATGGGTTTCCATATTTTCTTTATACCCAACAGGCCAGGTCAAAAGTTCAGGAATTACAGATATTATGTTCTGACGACACAATGCTTTTTAATAAAACAGGGATGCTTCCCATGACACCTGCACAATATACAAAACATTTAATTGCCTTGCTTGATATTAATAATGATTTGTATTATCAACCAGTAAATCCAATTTTTCATCCTTATTACATGGTTAAAAAACCGTCAACCTTTGATGTGTTATCTGATGCTGTAAGTTTTGCAAAAAGTAAGGCTATCCGTATTGTGAATCATGCAATGTTTTTTAACTGGTGGGAAAGAAGACAAAAAATCAAACTATTTTATAGGATTGAAGGAAAAACAATTGAATTTTCTTCTGCTGACAGTGATGTTGCTATTGCTTTGCCTCAATCGTGGAAACTGAAAAATCTTCCGGACATAAAAATACTGAAGGGTAACGGTGAATACATTTTTTGTTTAAAAAGGAAAAGTTATGAAAAGGAATGATTTTTTTGAAATAAGGCTTGGGTTTATCTATATGGTTAACGATAAGGGTTGGGATGTTGCAATGAAACAATACAGGGATGAATTTTGTATAGAGGAAAAAACTGCTAAAAAATGGTGGCAGTGGTACGAAGATGAAATATGCATCGCTGAGGTGTGTTATGAGACAGACGCAGGTCCTGAAATTCTTACCGGCGAAAAAGGAAAAGGCGAAAAACTGGAAAAACTGCCGTTTATAGTAAAAGGTCCATTGAAGGTTGAGTTCAAAAACAATATTTACAATATTAACCGAGAAGGTTTGTATAGATTTACCACAATCACAAAAGGCGTAAGAAATCTCATTATGATTGAAAACAAAAACTCGTTGATGCCGATATTAAAAGCACTTTCAAAAATTCAGGTTCACGGAAACAGGGACATCTGTTACTCCCTTGAAGAAAGAAAGAATCTGGTGTTATCCAGGTACTGGATATCTCTAACATGTGGAGATATTTCTGTTCTTGCAAAAGAGATACTCAAAGATGCGGGATTTACTTCAAGATTATTGAGTGCTCTTACAACAGATGATTGGAATACATATAACAATGGTCATATGTTACTTGAGGTCTTTTTCCCTTTAATAAAAAGGTGGGTCCTTGTTGACATTGATATGGGATATGTCTTTTTGCAGGATGATGTGCTTATTGATGCCATGACATTCTGGAAATGCGTTAAACACAATAGAAGGCCGGTTTTTATCCGGCTATCAGAAAAAGAAATTGATCCGTTATGGCTTGAAAAGAATGGTTTTTCCTATGCGTATATGTGGAGAAATATAGTGAAAGATGAGAATTCTAAATGGAATTGGTACAGAAGAATTTTCCAGAGTTTTGGCTTTCAGGATGAAAATGATAAATTTATATATCTTGCCGAAGGTAGAGATGCACGCAGGGTTTTAGAATACAGAGGACATTATGCCACAGTTATGAGTGAAAAAAATTTTGCGAAAAAATTTTACAGGAGTTGATTTAAAATGAAAAAAACTGTGAGATGGGGAATTATCGGTCTTGGACATAGAGGGAGGGCACTTGCTGGATTGTGCCATAACATTGTTCCGAGTAGCAGAGTAGTCGCAGTGTGCGACAAAATCAGGTCGCTCGGGGAAAAAACAGTTGAGTATCTGAAAGATCCTGACATCAAAATTTACACTGATTTTATGAAGATGATAAAAGAGGAAAGGATAGATGCAGTGGGTGTCTTTGTTGCACCAGAAGACAATCCGGATATTGCTTGTGAAGTTCTTCAAGAAGGCAAACATGTTTTATGCGAGGTACCACTTGCCATAACGATGGAAGGATGCTGGAAGATAGTAACAACAGTGGAGAAAACAGGTTTAAAATTTCAAATGGCAGAACAATTGCGTTACGCCGCTTATGTGAAGAGCTGGAAAAAAATGGTTGAACAAAATTTGCTCGGGAAAATACTTTATTGTGAAGGGCAATATCTTCATGGTATGGGTCCTGATAGATACTGGGTAAATCCAGAAACAGGAGAAAGAGTAACAATTGAAGAGGCAAAAAAAAGAGAAAAATTTCTACAGAAAACAAGATTTTGGAATCTTAAACACTCCATTCATTATCTTCCTCACGAATTGAGCCCATTGCTTCATATTCTTGATGATAGAGTAATAAAGGTTGTCGGAATGGCGACAGGAAAACCTTCTTACAGACATAATTGGTTTCCACAATCAGATATAGAAGTTGCTGTGATGCATACTGAGAAAGACACAATTTTAAGATTGCTTACAGGTTTCACAATAGAAACTCTCCCAGGCAGTGAACACTGTAATCGTTTGATAGGGACAAAGGGATGGGTGGAGCAACCCAGAACAAAATCTGAAAAAGGGAAAATGTGGCTTTCTGAATATTATTTTTCAGATGCTGTTAATGTTGAATGGGGCTACACCAATTATTGGGAGTACCCGTATGCTGCTTTGTCCACAGGGCATGGTGGTCTTGATTATTATCCGATAGCAAACATGGTTGAATCTATACTTTATGATAAACCAGTGGAAATGGATGTTTATAAGGCTGCAGATACAGCGGCACCAGCAATTCTTGCAGGTTTATCAATAGAAAATGGAAGTATTCCTTATCAGGTTCCGGATTTCAGACCCGGGAGAAACAGAAGGCCGGGTGAAATGCCTGATAGACCTTATTATCAACAAGAAAATCATTGCGACAAAGAAAAACAATGAATAAAAAATTTGCTTAAAAAGACCGCAATTGTTTTTTGGCATTCAATAAAAAATTCAAAAAGGGCCCGTGTTTTTTATACCTGTTAACTCTACAACCCGTAGCCTGTTAATATCGGTCATCTAAAAGACACAGCGGGTTCTGGTGTATAAGATATTTTGACAGGTCTCCCGTCATTTAATATGGACAATCTTCCAGCTTCTACAACCAATTCATTTATGAAACTGTTTGCTGGTGTTGCAATGATACCTTTTTCATCAATCGCCTTTATCATCTGTCTTCGTTTTTCAATATCAGGGCCTGCTTTATCTTCAATATCTTTTATTGTTCCGATGATTGCAGAAACAGAATCCGGACCATAACCAACTGGTTTATACCCATCACCTTCCCAGGGAACAAACCTGAAAAAGTCAGGGCTTACATAATTGTACGCAGAACCACCAGGACCAATTCCTTCAAGATAGCAGTATGCAACACCTCTGTACTGGTCGTCATGTTTTATCATGCCAGTTTTACCATCACCTTCACAGTACATCAAAAGGCCCTGGTCATTACTACCTGCTCCTGCATCAGGATACCCAAGTCCATTTGTTACAGAGAGAAGTGCACCGTTTTCAAATCTGACTCTTGCATCAGACCACATAAATCCGATGTTTCCGTTAGGAAACTTGCCTTTTACACCTTCAACAGAAACCTCAACAGGCTTGAGCCCGGTTATAAAGTAGACAAGATCAACATAATGACATCCAATGTAAACAAATGGGTCGGTCCTATCCACTGTGAACCAGTTTTGGAAATTTGAGTGCCTGTAATAATAAGGTTCAATAAGTTTTGCTTCTCCCATCGCAAACTGACCAAAATGTCCTAATTGATACGCTCTTTTTGCCATAAGGGATCGCCTGTCAAATCTTTTGTGATATTCAACACCAACAAAAAGTCCCTTTTCCATTAAAATATGCTCTATTTCTGCTGCCTGTTTATATTGCAAAACAAGCGGTTTTACACAGAGTACGTGCTGGTTATTTTTCAACGCTTCCATAACCACTTCATAATGAAGATTGTCAGGCATCGCAACAACAACAACCTGTCTCTGTTTCATTTCAGAAATAACCTTCTTGTAGAGTTCAGGATAGTTCTTATTTTCAGGTTCAGAAAAATCTGGATATGGAGTGAACGACTGACCGGGGAATGCCTGTTTCAGTTCTGGATTGTCCCTCAAGAATTTTAAGGGAGCGCTGTTCAGTGCACATATTTTTATATCAGCGACAATCCCAATTCTTTGAAGATGGTAAATCGAAGGTAGAAGCAAATCATTTGTAATCATTCCACCACCCACAATTGTTACATCAAGTTTTCCCATTTTTCCTCCTTGCGATGGTTTATGGTAGTATTTATTATAACATGAGAATATTTAAGCTTCTTGTTCTGTCGTTCGTTATCTGCACGGGCATTGTCTTTTCTCAAAGTTCCATTCAGCATGAAAAATCTGTGGCTGCTATTGTGGCAGACTGGTTCAAATACTCACACCCAGATGTTCTTCTTACGAGAATTCTAAAAACATATTCTCTGGATGGTAAAGGTGACAAATCCCAGCTAAAGCTTGTTTCTGTTTTCAGGGATAAACCATCGGTGAAAGATTTGAGTAAGGCATATGCTGAAGAATTTGGTTTCAAGGTATGTGACAGTATTGACGAAGCTCTTACCTCAGGAACAGGCATTCTTGCAGTTGATGGAATTATTATTTCAACAGAATGGTGTGATTATCCAGAATCACCAATAGGTCAGGTGATGTATCCAAAGAGAAGGTTGTTTGAAGAAGTGGTAAAAGTTTTTGAGAAAAGTAAGAGGGTTGTTCCTGTTTTTATTGATAAACATATAGCAGATAACTGGCAGGATATCAAATGGATCTGGGAAATATCAAAAAAGTTGAAAATTCCTTTGATGGCAGGTTCTTCTGTTCCTGTGTCATGGAGATATCCACCAGTGGATGTTGATACTCACTCAAAACTTAAAGAAATTGTCGGGATTTCTTATCATACCCTTGATGGTTATGGTTTTCATGGTCTTGAGATGGTTCAATGCCTTGCTGAACAGAGAAAGGGTGGCGAAACAGGTATCAAATCAGTTCACTGTATAGTTG
>JAOAAW010000016.1 GCA_026418655.1 bacterium
TAAATCAGGGAGTTCATCTCTGTAATATGAAAACTTTTCAGCCGAGACATCACGCAGATACTGAATATCTTTTATAAAATTTTTCAATATCTGGACCCCTTCCCTGCACTCTTTCAACCTGGTATTATATACAGAATTTACCAGTTCTCTCTTAACCTTTGAATCAGTTATGATAAATACAAAATCAGGATTATTAATCAGGATATGTTCATATTGCAAATTAAGGCAATCAAGGAAAAGTACACTGTCTTTCTGGCACATAGTTATTACAAATTGGTCCATAATGCCACATTTCATACCGATGAATTTGTTCTCAGCAGATTGACAGATGCCCGGTATTCTATCTTTCTCTATTTCTATATCTGATAGTTTGATTAGAGCAAAACAACTTACAACCTCAATTGCTGCTGATGATGCAAGTCCCCTGCCAATCGGTATATCACTTTCAAAGACCATATCAATTCCTTTCAATGTATATCCCTGTTCCTGGAGCATCTTTGCCACGCCCTTGGGATAGTTTGCCCAACCATCTTCAGATCTGTATTCTATCTTGCTAAGTGGACATTCAACTTTTGTGCCAAAATTTAATGAATAAAGCCTTAACAAATTTTTATCATTCAATCCGGCACAGACAATTATGCTTCTATCTATTCCTGCAGGCAAAACAAAACCACCGTTATAATCCGTATGTTCACCAATAAGATTTACCCTGCCTGGTGCTCTAAAAAAACGCAACCCCTTTTGCTGTCCAAATATTGATAAAAATTCCTTTCTAACACTTTTTATCCGCTCTTTCTTTACTATTTTCTCGTCTGCCATATTTTATTCACAATTTCGTATTGCCTTATGTCACCAATATCAAACCATGTACCACGAAAGAGATAACCATAAACACATATTTTTTTGTACAACCACTCAAGAAACTTTCCAGGCGGGTCTGGTTCATTACCTTCTTCAAGATATTCTTTGACCAATTTTAGGTTTTCTTTTGAAAAAAGGTACATGCAGATAGCAGTGAGTGTTGTTTTTGGATTTTGCGGTTTTTCAACAAAACTAATTATGCGTCTTTGTTTATCTAGTATCACTTCGTTATATTTTTTTATAAGTTCTCGGTCTTTGATATAATGAACTGCCACAATACAACTCTTACTTCTAAAGAATTTTACGAATTTATTTAAATCAAAATTGAAAAGATTATCACCAGCAACAATGAGTATATCATCATTTATTTTTGCCTTTTCAATCACAAACCTTATATCTCCAATTGCACCGAGTTTGTTTTTATCAGAAGTTGTGCCATCTGAAAAGATAATTATTTCTTTTTTTAATTTATAATTATGTTTCCAGAATTCAAACTGGCTGAAGAATTTTTTATTGGTTATTATAAATATCTTATCAATTTCATTAACTTTTTCAATCCGTTTCAGGATATGTTCAATCATCGGTCTTCCTGCAACAGGCAATAATGGTTTGGGTCTATCTTTTGTCAGTGGATACATTCTTGTTGCATAACCAGCACAAAGGATTAATGCCTTCATTTTGCAAGTTCAAATTTTATCAATAGGAAATACTGGATGTTTTAATCTCTTATATGGCAAACGATTCAGTAATAAATCAGTGCAACCGTTAGTCAGAGATAAGATTGAACAGGATGCAACCTTTCGCAGATCATCTACAAGATAGCCACTCTTTACAATAACGATTTTACGCTTTCGTAAATCTATTCCTAAATTCTGGAAGATATTTACATCAGTAATGCCCACACGCCGGGAACTGATTACAACATCAACATTCGGTATTCGCATTAAGACATAGACTGTACCGCCTCTTTTTACGACCTTTTCCACTTTACCTTTCATTTTATAAGGCTTAGAATAAATAGAATCTATCCTGCCGCCTAAAAAAATTTCTATATCTTTATTGACTGAATCAAGACAACGATTAACTGCTTCAGGGTCATAGATTACTGCGAACAACGGTCGGTCTTTTATCAGATCCGGCAAATTCATTTTATCAATTATTTTGAGCAGGTTTGTATTATCTTCAGGAGAACCAGCAGTGGGATTGTCACCAGAATCTGAAATAAAGACCGGAGAATTATTCTTTTTTATATACTCAACTGCTCTTTTAATTGACGCCTGCGGTGTGAACGCTTCAGTTATAAATCTAAATTCTTTTCGTTTCTGCCAGAAGGAATCTGCTAATTTTTTTGCTAAAACTTTTCCACTTTGTATTTCGTTTAGTTTGGAAACAACGATCGCTGAAACAAAATTTTCAGAATGGTCTGCCCAGGGAAATCCCAGGCAATATGAAGCTGATAAAACCCCTGGTTGTCTCTCAACAACCTTAAGCGAATTGATTAAACCCTTCATCGGTTCTACACCGGTCTCTGATTGTTCACCAGAAATTAACATTGGTATAAATGAACAACTGGTCCTGGGGATTATAGAATTTTCCAGTGCATTATATAAGAGCCGTCCTGCCTCTATTCCTGTCTCAACAACATCGGTATGTGGTGCAGTTTTGTATGCTACAAATGCATTTGCATTCTTTACCATCTTTCGGGTTACCGTAGCATGCATATCGAGGGTACAGACAATCAATACATTTTGGGGTAATATATTTCTAATTGAACTCAGCAAATCACCTTCACCATCACCAATATCTTCTATATACATTGAACCATGTAGACTCAAAAGGACTGCTGATAAATCGTGGATTTTCAAAAGTCTGTTGATAAGTTCCTTTTTTAATTTTAGATAAACTTCTTTCTTCACCATACCATAAGGTAATGCCCGGGCACATATCAATGGCTTTATCCTGTAATTTTGTTTGTGGTTGAAAAATTTTAGCATACCTTTGATTTCACCAAAAGTATCACCTTTTGACTCTTTGATGCCGAAAATGTCTTTACCCTTTATGATAATAAAATCTTTTTCTCCGGTATAAGCAGGAGTAAAAGTATTAGATTCGTGATATAACATTCCAACTGCAATCGTTCTTTTCATTCTGAAGATTATATATAATGACGAGAATATGTCAACAAAATTACCGCCAACCTTTTCCCATTTTCCGGCTTGTAACTAAATAGTTTTTTCTGCGGGTGGTCCATTTATGAGGCAAAATCATTGTTCAAAATTTCGTCTGACAAATCAAATAAAACATCTAAATGTACCTTGCTTCCCACTTTGGAATGCATCAGATTACTGATGTGTCATATCCAATATCAACAAATTTTGTTGCCCAATGATGGATTTCTTCTTTTTACAATTTTCAGCAATCCGTTTCAAATTTTTGCACAATATGTGTAATCTTTTACCTTTTTTTGTGCATATATCAACTTAAACCCCTGATATTTCAGCACATTATTATTAAAAATCGGGCATAAATTTTGCCTTATATAATTATAGGAGAACTTATGCCAGCCATTAAACAAAGAATTGAACCAGAAATTTGCACATATCTTGACCCTGAGACCAAAATCCTCACGATAGAAGTTTTGTTTCCAAATGTTAATAAAGAGAAAATTCAAATTAAAATCAAAAATGATGCGCTTTTAATAAAAGCAGAAAGTGAAGATGCAGAATATGTTAAATATGTATATCTTGTTATGAGGCTAAAAAAAAGAAATGAGTAAGGCAGTTTATGAAAACGATATTCTGCGCATAACTGTTCCAGTGGCGGATTAGAATATTCTTTATAACTTTTTATTTTTAAGTGTGTTTCGTATTTTTATTGTATCTTCTATGATTTTTATCACTGCACGGTCTTTGGGTCTATTCGCTTCCTTTTTTGCAAGCAAAACATCTTCAAGACAGGCAACCAAACAATAAAATTTACCAATTTTAATCCTTAATGACCGTGCTTTTACCTTTTCAAATGTCTGTTTGCTGCCCATACGGAAAACAAAATCAACAATCATGTCCTTATTCTCTGTCCTGATAGTTTCACTGAGTGCATTATTTAGCCTCAACACGAAAAGATTCAAGTTCTTTGCGAACTGAGTAATTTTTTTTCTATTAAGTTGTGTATCCCTTACAAAAAAATCAATATCAAGTGTCATTACTGGAACTCCCTGTATTGCACAGGCAGTGTTGCCAACGAGGATTGCCTCTAATTTAACTTCTTTTAACCCCTTGAGGATCTTCGCTAAAATAATTTCATCAGGGGACATAGACACCTTTTCTCAAACGACGCAGAAGGAATCTTCTCGGCCAGGATTTTGGTCTTAAGAGGTTCCTCAATATTAAGTGTAAATCATGTGAAGATATATCAGGAAATTTCCTGGATAGGATTTTTTCGTATTTTAAAACTTTTTTTATAAACTTTTCGTTATCTTTGTACCTTCTTCTCACAAGAAATAATAACAAAAATTTTTAGAAAGTCAAGGATTGATGTTAGTGTGTCCTCTCTACATTTTTTTTGTTTAATGATTTTCCTTTTCCTGTAGGAACGACTTCCCAGTCGCGATAATACTAGTGCTAATTTGTAAAAATAAAAAAATTTATACAAAATGCAAAGAACTGACCCCATACCATGGAATCACCGCCATTTAAAGAAACAGTATCAATATGATTCCCTGAAAAATTTTCAAAAATTGATAGAAATGACCTTATCGAACGAAGCATCAGCAAGCTGATGGACTCCAGATAGTTAAATGGCATCCAGTCCTGATTCATAGTTATAGGACAAACCTTATCTTCAAAAGTTTACACTTTTCAGACCAGCTTGAAATCTTTAAACGCAAGGCTAAAGCCTTGCCCTACATCTGCCCTGGTGATTGCAAGGCTAAAGCCTTGCCCTACAAAAAATGAAAAAAGATTGCTACGGATATTGAATATTGAGATTTAGTCCTGCTCTACAGGAAAAATAAAAAATGTTTGGCAAACCTTCAGGTTTGCATTAATGATTCAAAAATAAAACAAAAAACGAAACAATGGTAGCAGCATCCTGTCCGATAATCCAGTTGTTAATTCCGTTTTAATTCGCCTGAATCAATAACTCAATTATCTTCTGAACCAGT
>JAOAAW010000051.1 GCA_026418655.1 bacterium
AGATGTGTATAAGAGACAGACCTTATACTGACAGATTAAAAAGAATCGCTGATATGAATTTCGAACAAATTGTTGACATATCGGATGTCATCCTGATTTTGCGCAAATCCATCGGCCTTGATTGACAACCTAACCAAGGTACTTTCTAACTTCTTTATATTCAGGGATGCTCATTGGACCTTGACGGGTGCATTTCAGTGATGCTGTAATACTTGCAATCTGACCGCACTCTTCTATTTTTTTGCCCATACAATAGCAGGCGATAAATGCACCAGCGTAGGTATCGCCTGCTCCTGTTGGATCAACAACCCTTACTTTTATTGCCGCTATATCAATTTTTTTATCATCATGGTATATCTCAGAACCCTTTGCACCTTTTTTTACAACTATGATTTCAACTCCATTTTTATATAGTTCATCAACTATCGTTTTTATGGACTTTTTTCCGAATAATATTGATATTTCTTCTTCGGTTGTGAAAAGAATCTTTGTGTGTTTTAGAAATATATTTATCTTTGAAATGTTTTCCTTAAATGATGCCATCTCTTTTCTTATATTTGGGTCAAAACTGATGATTGCCCTGTTTTCAACAGCAATTTCAAGGGATTTTTTACACGCCTGAAAACTTAATGGACTTATAAAAATGGAACTCCCTGTTATATGGAAGACCTTTACGCACGAGAAATAATCTTTCTTTATGTCATCAGCATTAAGAAGACCTGCAGCGCCAGGATGGAAAATAAACTTTCTGCTGCCGTCAGGGAGATACCTTACAAATGCAGTGCCTGTTGTTGTGTCTGTTGTACGTATACAGGATGTATCAACACCATCTTTTTTCAATCTTAGAATAACCATCTTTCCGAAATCGTCATTTCCCGCAACAGAAACAATACCAGCTTTCACCTTTTTTTGAGATATCCGGCTTACTGCTGATATAAATATCGCTGGTGCTCCACTTGGATAAGGACCGAGAAAGATTCCTGGTTCTAAAAATGTATGTTTTGTTCCTTTTCTCATAATCTCAACAAGAATTTCTCCACATGTAATTACCTCTGGTGTTTTCATAAGGCCTCCTCTTTCAATAAAATGTTTCTGCCCATTTTTGACTTCTGATGTGCAAGACAGACCAGAGAAAGTAAAATATATAACACCCCACCAACGAAAAAGGATACATTAAAACCTTTGAATTTTGCAATGGCTATAGCAATAACTGAGCCACAGACAGACATCAAACCATTTATTGTCCACATCCATGGAATAATCTGTTGTCTGTATTGACTGATAATTCTTATTCCTGATGGAAATGGCGTTCCCATAAGGAATCCAAGAGGTACAATTAGAAGCAAACTTGTTAATACCCTGATAAATCTCCCATGGCTGAGAAAAACATCAAGTATTCTGTGGAGAGAAATTATATAAAGAATCACCAGAAGGCCTGTTACAAACGAAAATACCATTACTTTTTGCAAAATTTCTTTTTTCCATCCCTGGCTGAAAAAGCTTCCGGCACCGCTTCCGGCAAGAAGACCGAAAAGGACAACACTGACTGCAAAAGTTGGATGTCCAAGGAAAAGAATAAATTTCTGAATCAGCGCTATTTCAATAATCATGTATGCCACGCCGATTGTGGCAAAATAGATGATGAATACGGGTAGATTAAAATCCTTTTTTTCTCTAATTACCTTCAAATCCCTGAATAATAGTACTCCGGCAATCAACAGTGTGATAAGAAAAACAATAAGAAGCAGTTTCTTAAATTGTGGTGGGATACCAAAACTCAAATCAAGGAAAAAAGGATTGTCATCAGAAACAGGAAAAAGATTGACAGGATTTTCAAGTTTTTCATTAATCGTGGTTATAAATTTACGATAGTCTGTTGACTTATCAAGCGTGTCAAAGGGGAATTTGGCGACCAAACCAGGTACATAAACCGGTAAAATTCCAATTTTCTCAGCCAAACTTTTTATCTTTTTCTGTTTTTCCTGTGGAAATCCATTCTTACCCGCAATGAGTATGTACCTGTAAGGTGTGGTTTCAAACTGTTCTTCTGGAACCATAAAAACCATTAAATTGGACAGCGCCGATTTATTTGGCTGATTTAATATTTCGAGGAAGGTTGCAAAACCTCTCAAAAGTAGCAGTTCGTTCTGAGTAATAAATACAATCATTCCATAATCATTGAGTTTTTCAAGGTAATCCTTGAAGGCTTCTTTTGTATGAATATATCCTTCAGTAAGAACTCCGGCTGTTGTCTGACTTGTGGCACTCTGGGTAAGTGCCAGATAAATCAGATCATACTTTTCTTTTGTTCTTTTAACAAAGCTTCTGCCATCATCGAGATAAACCTTCACACCAGGATATCTGTAGAGATTTCCATTGAAAGAAGAATAGACATCCATGATGGAAAACATTGAAGGGTTAACCTCAACTCCAGTAATATTTTTGCTGCCTCCAAGGATTGAAGCAAGTATATCCACACCACCACCAGGACCGATGGAAAGCACTTTTGGATTTTCCATATCAACAAAGGGGAGATAAAAAACAGTTTTCTTTATTGATTCAACAGTTTTTGTATCACCATTGAAAAAATGCATTGTGGTGGGAACATCTCCATCAGTGTAAATATACTTGATATCTGGTATTTCTGGAAATTCAACAACATCTGTTCTTGCAAAGGCATTCCACCTGGTGTAAACGATATTCCCTGATGATTTTGAGTCAGTAGTAACGGCGAACAGAGGTTTTAAAATTCCTGTCGCAGTGTCTTTGATATAGGGAATGCCAAAGAGTTTATTGTCATGATTGATAAATACGCAAGCAACTACTGTACATAAAAGTACTGCTGGAATTATTTTTATTTTAACATTAAATCCTGCTATAAATATCAGTGCACAGAATATAATGACTGCGCCAGAGAAAAAAACAATATTGATACCACCCAGGATTTCCATAAGGAAAATTATTAAAACACAGCCGATTCCTGCTCCAAGAAGGTCTGCAAAATAAATTTTACCACTCCATTTACCGAATGTTTCAAAGACAAAAGAAAAAAAAGCACCCGCAAACAAAAATGGAATAAAAGGGATAAATGAAATTGCAGTATATCCTGCGAGAAAATCTTTCAGTGGAGTTTTAAAAATCAGAATTACTGACAGTGGCATGGTGATTCCGGTTAAAATCAGGAGAAAGGACATTAACAGCGACGGGTTTCTGTTTTTTTGTAATTTTTGCTGTAAATAAAATGTAATAAGTCCACCGGCCCCAAGCCCGCACATACTCATTGAAACAATAAGAAAAACATAATGATATCTCATCAGTACAGAAAAGATTCTTATAAGAGATATCTCAAATACCAATACACACAGTGAAACAAGGAAAACAATGACAGGTAGTTTTTTGGGCATGTTTATTTTTTCACTCTAACACCAGCAAGTTTATGATTTTTGCCAACAGTATAAAGTCTTTTCAGATTTTTGTTCGTATTTTCCCAGGCACATACAACCTCTCCAACAATAAGGGGACAATCTCCTGGTTTAGTAATTTCAACAAGTTTGCACTCAAAATTTGCAACAGAATCAATAAGTATTGGAGCATTTACAATGGACCCCTGCTGAATTCTCAATCCAGATTCTTTTATCTTATCTCTGTTATATCCGTGGACACTTCCAGCAAAAAGTGTTTGTTTTGCCATTTTTTCTGATGGAAAACTTACAACAAACTCTTTTGTCTCAATAATATTCTGATATGTGCATGCCTGTTCATCTATTCCAAGGACAAACATCACTGGTTCACCTGAAGCAATAGCAACCCATCCAACTGCCATTACATTGTCTTTTCCTGCTTTATTTTTTGTAGTGACAAGAACAACCTGTTCAGGATATTTTCTTACAAGTGCCTTTTCTACATCTACTTTTCTTTGCATATAGCCCCCAGGCATAAGAAATTTTTTACCATTTCAGTTGTTTTACCCTGACCATCTTTGAAAAAAGTTTTATGCATCCTTTTTCACTGTCAATTTTGAATTCAGCATATTCAATAAACAGGTTTCCATATTCATCAATAAGAAAATCACCAAATAATCCTTTGTTTGTTTCTCCCTTTGGCGTGAAATTCAACCGCTTTCCTTCATAACCTGTGGTGGCTCCAAAGACATAGTAAAATTTCCTGCCATTTACAAGCATAACTTCCGAGGGAATTAGTGAAACACTTGAAACAAAAACCGGCTCATACTTAGGATCTGTCAGACTTTTTTTCTTTCCTTCCACAAAGGTCTGGCAATAGAGATAAGTACATACCAAAGCTACTGCAAAGATGATAAACATTTTTTTCATAAATCTCCTTTCGTTCAAATTGTTAATAAAGGCCCAATTCTTTTTCCATATCCCTGAGCCGTTTTTTACTTTCAAGAAGTTGCGAAATCTGTTTCGGGGTATATGTACGTATGATTGATCCAAATTCTCCTGAAGATGTTTTAATTTTAGAATGGACTCTGGATTTTAGCTCTTCAGATACAACCATTCGCGGTTTTGAGTTCCATAGTCTAAAGGCAAATAGAAGCCTGTCGATGACCTTTTCTATTGCTCCAGTGAGTTCAATTTCAAAAGCAAACGTTGGTACACCGTTTATTTCCCTTTTCCAGACAACGTCAATGTTTTCTTTTTCATCATGAAGACTTAAGGAGTATTCCACCTGCGTGTGATAGGATTGTAGTTTACCTATTTCTGCAATTTGATTTTGTATTATTGAGTGCAATTCCTGCACTGGTTCTGGAATCCTTTCTATACCTCCATCACCTACCAATTGTGCCTTACTTATCGAAGCACCTTCAATAAGATTTTCAAAAGAATGAACCGAAAATATTTTTTTTGCCCTTTCAAATATTTTAATTGCCATTTCTTCGGAAAGTTGCTGAAATCCCTGCTGCCAGATGAGTCGAAAGTCTTTTATATAAATCTGGGATGTGCTCCAATGATTAGTTGGTAATACCTTCAGCACTTGAATTCTAAATCGGAATGGCCATATCACGCTACGACTTTGTATCTCCTCAGGCCAGATGAGATTTTGCCTGTCTTTGTAAGTTTCTTTCACGCTTCCCACACCAATGATGCCACCAACAGGTTTTGTTACATACATCCATATAAAATCACCCTGCGAGAGCAGCTGGAATTCATTCCAATATCTTTCTTTTAATCCCCATACAGGTATTGGCTGACTTAGAGCAGTTTTCCAGTTTTCCTGTCTTCCAATCACAAGCCAGTGTTTTTGAGACATAACCCCTCCTTTGTTTTATCTCAATTTTTAGTATGTATCCGATATAATTTTACCACTAACCTGTCCAAAACATTGGTTCAAGAATGTATATGTTTCCAATAATTCTTTTTACCTGGTAATTATTTCTTATTGCTTCAAGCATATTTTGCGTAAATTTTTCGCTTTGTTTTTCATAGCTTTCAGAATTTAACAAAATCAGATTAAACTGTTTTTCTCTTAACATTTCGACAATAAAATTTTCATTCCATCTTCCATATTTTGCAAGCTGGGAAAACTGATATGGTTCAATGATAACATCTTTTCCTGCTACAACAAGCCAGCCAGTATCTTCTGATAGGATTGGTTCAGAAACAGATAAAAGTTCTCCTGCTATGAGTTCTCCTGCTTCCTTCAAAGTGCTGCTCGGGTCAGAGCCAATGGCAGCAGGCATTTCCTGTCCGTAAGTTTTCGTAAATACTGGGGCAGGTTTAAATGGAAGAAATAAAAACAATTGAGATACAAGGGTAAGCAAAATTGCCTGTTTGGAAATAAACTGGATTTTTTCAAAGAAAATGCCCAGACTTATAGATGAGAGCGCAATAATTTCAAGAAAATAATTTGCCTCTGCACCGATTTTTGCAGCGAACAATAAGGTTATAGGTGAAAGGACGCAATACCAGTAAAAAGGGCTGTTTTTGTCTTTCATGGAACCAATGAACATCGCAAGAAAAACAAAGAGCAACGAATGTCTTATTCCAACTTGCGAAAATACATTGAAAAAGTGAGAAAAACTGAATGGCAGGGTATTCAAAATTAAAAGATGAGTGAAAACGCTATCTCTATATTTTAAGAAAAGGTAAATAAAACAAAAGAAAATAATTCCCAAAAAGGGAGAAAGAAAATATTTTTTTTTCTCTCCAGACATTATTAAGGAAATAATTATGCCTGTGCTGGCGAGAACAAAAGTAGGCTTTGTTAAAAAAGCAAGAGCACAAAAAAGCCCTGAGAGAATAAATCCTGCTTTTGTTTTTTTTATTGCTGAATATAATCCTGCAATTGTCCAGCATAAAGCAAGCATATCAACAACTTCAAGAGAACCGTAATTGATTGAAACCGGAGAACAGAAAAAAATGCCTGCTGCTATTAATCCGGCAATCATCGAACCATAATGTCTGACGACCTTAAAAATTAAAAAACAAATGATAATCAAAGATAAAAAGGATACCATTCTACCTGCAAGAAATACCCGGCTTTCAGGTAAATTTTTCTGAAGATATCCTGTAAGAATGTAATAAAGTGGAGTATAGGGATTGTGCATATAAGGAGGCTGTTCCCCAATTTCAGGGTACAGAGGCCTATGTTCGACAAAACATTTTACCCAGTATGCAACTACACCTTCTCTGTATTCAAGGGGATACGGAAAAGTTATGCATCTTATATGTTTTACAAAACCGGAAAGTGAAATGAATATGAAAAGTCCTGCTAAAATTACTATAATCGCATGATGAATATTTTTTATCATTTTCTTTTTACAAGTATAATTTCCAGATCTTCAATAAACTGTTCAGTTTCTGCAAAATGACTGCCTTTTTCAAGAAATTGTAAAGTGCCTGATTTAACTGATAATCCATCCACTGATAACATACTGCCAGAAAATGTAATTCTATACCATCCAGTAACCATTATTGTAAAATCGGCTTTTCCTTCAGAAAATTG
>JAOAAW010000066.1 GCA_026418655.1 bacterium
GTGATAGATGTATCAAGGTTAGACCCATGAAAGGAACAATTGAACGAGGTAAAAACAAAAGACAGGATATGAAGAATGAAAATGATCTGAAAAATAGCATCAAAAACAGGGCTGAAAATTTAATGATTGTTGATATGATGAGAAACGACCTTGGTAGAATTTGTAGATTTGGTTCAGTTATAACCAACCCATTATTTCAGATTGAAAAATATAAAACTCTTTTCCAGATGACTTCAACCATTTCAGGAGAACTGAGACAAAACATAAAGCTGGTTGATATTTTTAAAGCATTATTCCCGTCATCGTCAATTACAGGTGCTCCAAAAATAAGAACAATGCAGATAATAAATGAACTCGAAAAAAGTCCGAGAAAACTTTACACAGGAACCATTGGAATTGTAAAACCAGATAATTCCAGTGTTTTTAATGTTGCAATCCGCACAATCATTATTAACGGGAAATCAGGAGAAATGGGAACCGGTGGCGGCATAGTATACGATTCTAAGCCAGAAAAGGAATATGATGAATGTCTTTTGAAGGCAGCATTTCTTGCTTCTGCTTGCAAAAAAATGCAGTTAATTGAAACAATACGATGGTCATCAAACGAGGGTTTCTATTTGCTTGATTTGCATCTTGAAAGATTAAGAAGAAGTGCAGAATTCTTTAAATTTATTTTCAACAGAAGAAAAATTATCAGAACACTTGAAAAATTCGTTTTAACATTGAATTGTGAAAAAACTTATAGAATAAGAGTTTTACTTTTTCAGGAGGGCAATATTTCCATCTCGTATCAGGAAATCAATCTACAATTGCCGGATAACCAGAAAACTTTTTTATCAAACAAAAGAATCGACCCAAGAAATATTTTTCTCTATCATAAGTCAACCATCAGGGATGATTATGATAAGGCTTACAGGGAAGCAGCTAAAAATGGCTATTTTGATGTAATCTTCAAGAATAAAAATAACCAGATTACAGAGGGCTGTATTACAAATATTTTTGTTGAAAAAAACGGTATTCTCTACACACCACCAGTTTCATGTGGACTTCTTCCTGGTGTACTAAGGAATTACTTACTGCAAAAAGGTATGGTAAAAGAGAAGATTCTGACAGAAGATGACCTGCACGCCGCAGATAACATTTTCCTGGGAAATAGCGTAAGGGGTCTTATAAAGGATGTACTTGAAAACTCTTAATTATGCAATTTATCATCCACAGTGATTGTTTTCTTCAAAACGCCGCTAATGCTGCAGTATGCCTCAACGGTTATCTTGTCACCCTTTTTTACATCTGAAATCAAATACATGGCTGTCTGTTCTTTTGCGTTTTCCTGTTTTGAAATTTTCTGACTAATTATTTCTTTTCCGTTAAGATAGATTTCCACTTCCCCAATATAGTGTTTCTCAATGTTATTTGTATTATGTATTATTGTGGCTTTTAAAATTTTGGCCTGTGGGTCAAAATTAATCTTTATATCAGAAGGTGGATGAGCATACGCAAAGTAGGATATGAAAATACCTAATAATCCTAAAACAATTTTACCTTTCATTTTACCTCCATCGTTAAAGGTTTAAGTTTATTAAGCATTGGCACAGAAAAATTCATTACAAGCAAACCGAGTAATTCATTATCATATCTGATGCCAATATTACTCATAACAAAAATTATAATTGCAGTTCCACTCCCAAATATGATTTTACCATAAAAGTTTGAAGGCGAGGTTTTTGGTTCTATTAACATAACGAAAATATAGAAATAGCTAAAATATCCAAACAAATTAAGAAAAGGGATATCTTTAACAAGGTTGAAGGAACCGAAAAGTAATAAGGATAAAAAAGAATAACCAGCAAGTACCTCCAATCTCCTTACTTTATACGCGAAATATATCCCAAATGGTATCAGAATATACCAAAAACTGGTACCCTTCCATTCAAGAACATTCCCAAAGATAAGAATTGAGATGAACAGGCCGAGGCCTGCCGGATTAAAGATATGCTTACTTTTGAATTTAATCATATATTTCAATATGATTGAAGAAAAAGATGTTATGGCTAATTGCCATAGCATTGTTGAAGAAAAAACAATACCAATAATCAGCCCAGTAATTACTGAACTTGAACTTACGATTAACTTTTTTCCCCTGATAAACAAAATTATCAGCTCAGTGTAAGTTGCAAACACTGCTGCCACAAAAGAGCCTATCAGATAAGAGAAATCCCTGTCCCTGATTGAAAGATAGATAGCAAAAACCAATAAAAAGACAATCAGTTGATTTTTTACATTACGAAAGAAACTTCTGACAGATATGCCGGCCATTTTCAATATTTCAGATTATCTATAATTCTTGCCATTATGAAATCATTTGTTGTTAACCCGCCAGAGGCGTGGGTCGTCAGGGTTACCTTAACTTTATTATATTGCACAGTAATTACTGGATGGTGTCCTTGCTCCTCTGCGATAACTGAAATTGTGTCAAAGAAAAACTTTGAATCAAGAAAGTTTTTAAATCTGAATTCCTTAACAATCTTTTTATCCTCGATCAAGTTCCAGCCAGGACAATGATCAAGGAGTTTTTCAATTTTCTCCTTTGTTAACGGCGGGGTTCCGGTTTCGCATGGTTCACATCTTGACTGAACATCTCCTTTGATACCAGCAAGCGGGTTTTCAAGTACGTTTTTGATATTTTCTATCACGTCCTTATAATCAATGCTTTCAGTAATTTCTTCAACAATCTGCAGATATCTGACTATGTCATTTTTATCAATGATAAGGGCAGCCCTTGCCAATAGATTTAACTCCTTTATAAGAAGTCCATAGTTTATCCCAAAAGAAGAATATTTATAATCAGAAAAAAGAAAAATATTCTTTATGTTACCTGCTTCGCAGAATCTTTTCTGTGCAAATGGGAGATCCTTACTTATTCCAATAACAATAACATCCTGAGCCAATTCCGAAGCTCTTTTATTGAATTCTCTTATTTGTAGGTCACAAACAGGAGTATCAAGAGAAGGGAAAGAGGTAACAACCTTTATCCTGCCTTCGAATTTTTTTAGACTTGTCTCTTCCATATCAGAAGAAACGACATTAAAGACAGGTGCGAAATCTCCCTCAGTAATATTTCTCCCTACCAGTGTTAATGCATTTCCCTTAAACTTAACTTCCTTCATTTTTCCCCCACGTTATAAATTTTTTTTCATAAGGTGTTCGTATATTTTCTGCTTTCTATCAATGGTTTCGGATATAATTCCAGTTTGAAATGAGTCTTCAAATGTAATCTCTTTCTTTCTATAAAAAATCCCAAGTGGAATTTTTGTATCAGAGTTATAGTCCCATTCCTTTGCTTTTTTCATTGCCTGATCAAAATCAGTTTCATTGTGATTTTCCATTACATAGACGCGCTTATCATAATACTCATACATATTGTAAAAAGTTACACATACCTGTAAAACATCAATTAAGGAAAAGCCCTTATGAAGTATTGCTTCTTTGAAAATCTTCTTCAATAAATCGATACCGTGTGAAAAACCTCTTGCCACAAAACTTGCGTTGCTTGCAAGCATAAGTTCTAACGGGTTGAAGGGTTTTTCTTTGTTACCATAAGGTGTGGAACGACCCTTATATCCAGAAGGCGATGTTGGAGTAAACTGGCCAGTTGTAAGTCCATAAACACGATTGTTATGAATAATCATCGTTATATCAATATTTCTTTTTGCAGCAAACAGCAAATGTTCAAGTCCTTCCCCATAAGAATCACCATCTCCCGAGAAACCAATGACCTTCAAAGATGGATCAGCAATTTTTATTGCAGTAGCAACCGGAATAACCCTCCCGTGGAGTGAATAAAAACTGTTCAGGTTAATATAATCAACTATTTTTGCATGGCAACCAATTCCGGATACAAGGACAAAATTTTCTGCAGGTGTTCCTTCCTTTATCAGTTCTGTAATTACCAACCGGATTGCATTCAATATGGCAAAATTACCGCAGCCAATGCACCAGGTGTTTTTTGCATATGTATTAAGGTTTAATGTACTCATCTATCACCACCTGCAAGAGTTGCTCAAGATCGTTAACCGAAAAAGGCCTGCCATTATACTTTAAAATTTTTGTCTTTACTGTAAACCGATGATGTTTTATAAGTTCTGCCATCTGACCAGTTGCATTACATTCAACTAAAACTAATTCTTTAACACCGATCATAGCATACTCTAATTGTCGTAGTGGAAAAGGATGAATTATAACAGGTTGAATAACCTTCAAACCAAGTCTTGTAGCAGATTCTATACACACAGGAACATTGGAACCCCAACAAAGTACAGCAATCTCAGATTCAACGTTTCCGTAAATCTTCACACATTCGTAGTTTTTTTCAATTTCATCAAGCAAGAATTGACTTTTTCTCAATCTTTTTTCCTGCATCAGTTTTGTGGTTTCAGGTTCCTCAGTTGTGATGCCGTATTCATCGTGTTCATAACTATTAACCTTTATTACAGCGGAATACTTTGGAACAAAGGATAAAGGAGAGATACCATTCTTTGTATTCAGATATCTTTTGTAGGAATCCCCATTTTCCCACATAATTATTTTCGGTAAATTGACTTTGCTGGCTTTCTCAAAATCAAAACTGTATAAACTTTCAGCAAGAGTTTTGTCAGACAAAATGATGGCAGGTATCTGATATTTCCATGCCAGAGCAAGAGCAAGCGCTGACCAATAAAATGCTTGTTCACAATCACCTGGTGCAACAACGAGTCGACTGAATTCTCCATGACCTGCATGAATTGCGTAAAATAATTCAGTTTGTCCAGTATAGGTTGGCAGGCCTGTACTTGGACCTGTTCTCTGACCAAGGACAATAACTACTGGAAGCTCAGCCATACCGGATAAGCTTAAACCCTCATTCATAAGGCAAAATCCGCCACCTGAAGTTCCGACAGCTGCCTTTTTACCTGCATAAGCAAATCCAAGAGCCATCATTATCACGGAAATTTCATTTTCGGCATGAATAACCTTTAAATTAAATTCTGGTGCAACACTGGCAAGAAAATGCAATAATCCGGATGAGGGTGTCATCGGATAACCAGCATAGGCATCAAGCCCAGCCATGATTAAACCCAGGCCAATTGCTTCGTTTCCGGTTAACAGCGGAAGTGGTTCTCTGTTAATTTTTTCTATTTTTAGTAATTGCCTTGAAGTATCAAAACCTCTTTTTGCAATTTTGAGATTTAATTCAAGGTGTTTCGGGATTGTCATTCCTAAAGTTTTTTCAACAATTTCCCATTCTATCCCGCTTGTTTTACAAAAGGCACCAATAAGACACGAATTACGCATCAGATCAGGAGCATTTTCTTCTTTTAAAATTGAATTAATCGGAATTCCAATACCACATACCTGATCTTCAAATTTAATCTGTTCAGCATCATAGATATAAAAACATTTTTCTTTAAGGTTTTTGCGATGTAAATTAAGTGTTTCAAGGTTTAAAGCTATAAGTATATCAATCTCATCTCTATGGGCAGATACTTTATTTTCAGAAGCTCTAATAATTGAGAAAGTGTGTCCGCCTCTTATCAAAGATGGATAATCACGGTGAATATAAACATAGTATCCAAGATGAGATAAAATCTGCCCGATTATAACACTTGCCCTGTCAATTCCATCACCTGCCTTCCCGCCAATTAAAATTGTAAAATCCTTCATCTTACCAAATCCCGTTTTCACTCATAAAACATTTTCCATATGTGACCCTTATTCCATAATTTTTTGCTTTTTCAATTGCGGCTTTTGACTCAGAACCGGGTTGCATCCAGATTTCACCTACACCCAGTATCTTTGCTTCTTCAATAATTTTTTCGGTAATTTCAGGCTTGACAACTGTTATAATAATATCAGGTCTTGTTCCAAGTTCTGAGAGATTTCTGTAAATACGATGGCCAGAAATTTCACCATTTTTTGGATTTATTCCTTTTACTGTGAATCCGCTTGCAGTAAGATCCATGAACATTTTAGAACCAATTTTGTTTCTGTCAGTTGAAACACCGACCAATGCAACCAACATGTTTTTATATTTTGTTTCCATTTCGAAAAACTTTTAAGACGATAAATTATAACATTTTTAAAAATTTGCAAAAACTTTGAAGACGATTATAAAATATACCGGTGAGTAAAAGAAACTTGAAGCAAATTGCAATAATAATTGGAACCAGACCCGAAATTATAAAGACAGCACCAGTTATCAAAAAGTGCATTAAATTTAGAGTGCCTTTTTTTATAATCCACACAGGCCAGCATTATTCAGAAAATATGGATAGGATTTTTTTTGATCAGCTGAATTTACCGAAGCCCGAAATCAGAATTAATGTTGGTTCTGGTTCCCATGGAGAACAGACCGGAAGATGTCTTGAACGCCTTGAAAAAATATTATTAGAGAAAAAGCCTGAAAAAATCCTGGTGCAGGGTGATACAAACACAGTTATTGCTGGAGCTCTTGCTGCATCTAAATTGTCAATTAAAATTGGCCATATAGAAGCTGGTCTGAGAAGTTATGATCGTTCCATGCCAGAAGAAATCAACAGAGTCATTGCAGATCATCTATCTCACTATCTTTTTGCGCCAACCTGCGTAAGTAAAGAAAATCTCAAAAAGGAAGGTATAGTGAAAAATGTTTTTGTAACAGGGAATACTATTGTTGAAGCATTGAAGGAGAACAGTAGCATAGCAGAGGAAAAAATTGGCGACAAGATACTTAGAAAACTTGAAATCGAAAATAATAGGTATTTTTTATTAACATTACACCGGCAGGAAAATGTGGACAACAGAGACCGTCTTAAGGAAATTTTCCTCGGTATCAACAAAATAATTGAAAAATTCAAACTCCCTGTTATATTTCCCGCCCATCCCAGAACGGTCAAAAACATCTGTAAATTTAATCTTATCAATCTTCTAAAGAAGATAAAAACGATTGAGCCGGTCGGTTATTTCGAATTTTTGGTATTAGAAAAAAATGCCTTCGTAATACTAACTGATTCAGGTGGATTACAGGAGGAAGCATGTATACTCAAGGTTCCGTGCATAACGTTAAGGGAAAATACTGAAAGACCTGAAACACTTTATGCAGGAAGCAATATACTTGCCGGATGGAGAAGTAAAGATATACTTAACTCAGTTGTGAAAATGGCAAATACAAAAAGAAGATGGCGACAGCCATTTGGAGATGGCAAAACAAGTGAAAAAATTCTTAAAATAATAACAGGAGCGTGAAAATGAATAAAATTTTTTTAAAGTTCAGTATATGTTTTGTCTTCCTGACAGGTATTTTATCAGAAAAAATTTTTGCCGGTGAATTCTTTTATAAATTTTATGCTGATGCAATGAAGGCAAATCTTACAGGACTATCGACATACGGAAATGTGAAATTTGGCTATCATTTTAATAATAATATGGAAGCTTATGGATATTTAACCTATGAGTGGGCAGATACCACAGGAACAAATTTACCGTTTCAATATCGTTATGAAGGACTTACTGCAGGACTCGAAATTAGTTATGGCTTTTTTTATGAGGACAGGTTGAAAGCAATAATTGGTTATGGTTTTGGACTAACCGGAGATGTTATGGATAGAAACGATTTCAGAATTGGCATCATTGGTAATACTTTTTTTGATAAAGAGGCATTTTATAGTGACATTTATGGTGAACTCATATGGAGTACCAGAGCAGATGATATATTTCTAAATCTCAGGTACAGACCTGGAAGAAAATTAATACAGACCGAAAATACTCGGCTCTGGATATATGGTGTTGCTCAACTTTATGCTTCAGGAAAAGGTGAAAATGGAACCGAAAATAGGATAGAAGCTGGACCAGGAATAGGTTATTTATTTCTTGGTGGCAAGGCATCGACAAATCTTGAAGTCAGGTTTGGACATTCTTTCAGAGGGACAATCACCTGTCTCTTATACACATCT
>JAOAAW010000153.1 GCA_026418655.1 bacterium
AGATGTGTATAAGAGAAAGAATCTGTGCATACACGAGTCATTTCCCGCATCTTGTAGCGTTTTTACTTATAGAATTGCTGGAAGATAAGATGGGTCAACAGAATGTTTTAGATTGTATCGGTACTGGTTTCAGGGATACAACAAGGATTGCAGCAAGTGATGAGGAAATATGGTCTGAAATATTTATAAACAACCGTGAGAATATGCTCAGAACCATTGAAAAATTCAAGAAAAATCTTGGTAAAATTGAAAAATGGATAAAAGAAAGTGATGTGGAGAACTTAAAAATCTGGATTGAAAAAGTCAAAGAAGCAAGGATGAGAATATAAAAATGGCAATATCAAATAAAAAGAACATCGACCGATCAATGATTTTGAAAAAGGCAAGGAAAATTGTTATCAAGATTGGAACCAATGTTTTAACATCAGCGGGTCATCGTCTTGATACTTCCCTGATGGAGCATTTGTGTCTTCAGGTGTGTTGGTTGATGGAACAGGGCAGGCAGGTAATTATTGTAACATCAGGGGCCATCGGTGCTGGAATGCAGATTCTCGGTTGGAAAAAGCGGCCTACACAAATGGCAAAGCTACAGGCAGCAGCAAGTGTTGGACAGAGAAGGTTGATGAGATTTTACGAGAGAATTTTCAGAGAGGAAGGTTATAATGTGGGCCAGGTTTTGCTGACAAGAGACATCTTTGAGTCAAAACAGGGACGAGCAAATGCCCTTTCTACACTTGAAACACTTCTTTCCTACAAAATTATTCCGGTTATTAATGAAAATGACGCTGTTGCCTTTGAAGAAATAAGTTTTGGAGACAATGACCAGCTCTCAGCTATGGTGGTTGAACTGATTGGTGCAGATGTACTTGTATTGTTGACTGATGTTGATGGTCTTTACGACTCGGATCCAAAAAATAATGGAAAGATTAAACTTATTACTGAGGTGAGAGGGATTACTGAAAAATACATTTCCATTGCCAGGGAAGGAAAACCTTCAAAGCTTGGCAGTGGCGGGATGGAGGCAAAAAAACTTGCAATGAAAAAGGGTCTTGAGACAGGTTGCTTTGGTATTATAGCCAATGGAAAGAAGCCATGGGTCATCAAAAATATTTTCACGGGGAAAAATGAAGGAACAATTTTTATCCCGGAGGGAAGATGATGGGCTGGAAAGAATATGTATACCTTATTGCAAAAAAAGCACGCGGCTGCTCACATACCATCTCTGACATCACAACAGAGATGAAGAATGAATTCCTTAAACATCTTTCTGAGTTGCTCATTCAGAATGCGGACAAAATTCTTGTTTACAATGACAAGGATGTAAAAAAGTGTCAGAGTCTGAACTATTCAAAAGCATTTATCGACAGGTTGCAATTGACTCCTGAGAGGATTAAAAAGATGTCTGTTTCTCTGGGTAATCTGATAAATCTTGAAGATCCTGTGGGAAAAATTATATGGGAGACAACCAGGCCCAACGGACTTGTCATTAAAAAGGTGAGGGTTCCCATAGGTGTGATCGCAGTTATTTATGAATCAAGACCAGATGTCACAATAGAAGCGGCTTCACTGTGCCTGAAGAGTGGAAACTGTGTGATACTCAGGGGTGGCAGTGAATCAATCAATTCCAATTCAATCCTTGTGGAATGTTTAAAACAGGCACTTGAGAAATCTGGCGTATGTTCCGATGCTGTTGGGCTTGTATCAAAAGGTGGAAGACAGGCAGTTAAATATTTGCTATCACTTGACAGTTTTATTGATCTTGTTATTCCAAGAGGAGGGGAATCCCTGATAAGAGCAGTGGTTGAAAAAAGTAAAATCCCTGTGATCAAGCACTTTAAGGGAGTGTGCCATATTTATGTGGATAAGGAAGTTGATTTAAGTATGGCACTCAATGTATCTCTTAATGCCAAGGTTCAAAGGCCTGGTACCTGCAACGCGGTTGAAACACTTCTTGTTCACAGAGATATTGCTGCTGTTTTTCTTCCCCGGATGGGTAATTTGTTCAAACAGCACAATGTGGAGATAAGAGGATGTCCTGAAACATTAAACTTTATACCAGATGCAAAGCCCGCAGATGAAAAAGACTGGTACGAGGAATACCTGGACCTGATAATTTCAATAAAGGTTGTTAATGATACAGATGAAGCAATAGAACATATAAATAAGTATGGAACCAGACATTCAGATGCGATAATTACATCAAACAGTAAAACAGCAGAGAAATTTTTACAGAAGGTTGACTCAGCATGTGTTTATCATAATGCATCGACAAGGTTTACTGATGGTGGAGAATTTGGTTTCGGAGCAGAAATCGGCATCAGCACGGATAAGATTCATGCAAGAGGACCGATGGCTCTTGAAGAGCTAACAACCTATAAATATATGATTTATGGAAAAGGTCAGGTTAGAACATAGGATTGGTATTTTTGGTGGATGTTTTGATCCTGTTCATATAGGACATCTTATTATTGCTGAGACCGCAAGACAGCAATTTGAGCTTGATAAGGTCATTTTTATACCGGCAAAGAATCCACCTCATAGGCCTCTACCTTTTGCTTCAGCCATTCATAGGTTAAAAATGACGGGTATTGCTATAGAAGACAATTGTTTTTTTGAGTTGTCTGATACTGAAATTACAAGAGAGGGTATTTCTTATACATACGACACAATGATGGTTCTTGTGAAACAAATTTCTGCGACCTTCTTCATTATAGTCGGCTGGGATACATTTGTAATTCTTCCTTCATGGTTCAACGCTCAAAAACTGGCAGAACAATTTGAATTTATTGTTGCCCCAAGAACTTCTGACATCAAAGAAATTCCTCATTTTCCATTTGATGTAAAATACAGAATGCTTGATATCCCAAGGATTGATATTTCTTCCACTTTGATACGAAACAGGATCAAATCGGGTAAATCAGTAAGATATCTTGTCCCTGACAGGGTTCTGGAGTTTATGTTGAAGGAGAAGGTATATGAATGAAAAACTTCCTTTTGATATGGATGCTATTGCGAAACAGGCAGTAGATGAAATTGAGCATATAAAGGATGAAGAAGACCTTGAAAAATGGAGAATCAAGTATTTTGGCAGAAAAGGAATTTTTGCAACCCTGACTTCTAATCTTTCGGAAATAGAGCAATGTCTCAGGCCTGTTGCAGGTATGAAAATTAATAATGTTAAAAAACAATTAACCACTCTTTATGAAGAAAAAAAGCAATCGCTAATTTCCAGAATGCAGGTTGAAAAAGGGAAAAGCGTATTCAATCTAACTCTTCCTGGATTGAGTTCTGAATGTGCAAATCTTCATCCGATTACACTTGTTTCCAGAGAGATTGTCAGAATCTTTCAGGGCCTTGGTTTTGGGGTTCATACAGGTCCAGAAATAGAAACAGAATTTTACAATTTTGAGGCATTAAACACCCCTGCTGACCACCCTGCCAGAGACATGTGGGATACCTTCTATCTTGATGGACAGAAAAAGTTTCTATTAAGGACACACACAAGTCCTGTTCAAATAAGGGTTCTTCAGAGATTGACTGTGCCACTCAGAATTATCGCCATAGGCAAAACATTCAGAAGGGATGCCTTTGATGCTTCTCATTCACCTGTTTTTCACCAGGTTGAAGGGCTTATGGTAGGATATGATATCAATTTTAGTAATTTAAAGGCAGTTTTAACCTTTTTTCTTAAGGAACTGTTTGGCTCATCTGTAAATGTAAGATTTTTGCCTTCATACTTCCCTTTTACAGAGCCAAGTGCAGAGATATCGATATCCTGCGTTATCTGTAATGGCAAAGGGTGTCAGACCTGTGGAAATACTGGATGGTTAGAAATTCTTGGTGCTGGAATGGTTCATCCTGAGGTTTTTCGCAAGGCAGGTCTCAGGGACGAAAATCTTACAGGTTTTGCCTTTGGGGCAGGAATTGATAGGATAGCTATGATTAAATACAGGATAGACGATATCAGGCTTTTTTTCTTAAATGACATGCGATTTTTAAGACAATTCAGGTGAGTTTATGAGGTACAGTTTAAAAATCCTTAAAGAGTATGCAAAAGGTTCATTCACAGACAGAGATATACAAAACTGGTTGAGTATGCTTGGGTTGAATCCTGTGATATACAAACAGGGTGATGATGTTTTTTTTGAAATAGAAGCTCCGGCAAATAGAGGAGATTTATTGAGTGCTATTGGGATTCTTAAAGCAATCGCACCGTTTGGTCAGGTTGAGCTTCTGTACCCGAATAAAGAAATAAGAGAGGAAATAGAAAATTCAATTTCAATTGAAATTGAATCATTAGAGGATTGTGCTTTTTATGCTGCCAGAATAATTGAGGGTGTTGGTGTATCACCTTCACCATTATGGTTGAAAGAAAAAGTAATTGCTGCAGGATTTCGCAGTATCAATAATGTTGTTGACATAACAAATCTTGTACTCTGGGAATTCGGGCACCCGCTTCATGCATTTGACCTTGACCTCATAAAAGATAGGATAATTGTAAGAAGAGCCATGAATGGTGAAGAGATTACTACCATAGATGGTGAAAAACGAACACTTTCATCAGATGTTCTTGTAATTGCAGATGTGGAAAAACCAATTGCTATTGCGGGTGTCATGGGTGGACTTAATAC
>JAOAAW010000174.1 GCA_026418655.1 bacterium
GTCCTGAGTGATCCATCTCAGCATGATTTGAAATCACATAATCAATTTTGTTGATGGAAAGAATATTTTCCATAATTTTGAGAAATTGATTTTCATGGTTGTATTTTGCGGTATCAATAAGAATATTTTTTTCTCCTTTAAGAAGATATGCATTATAGGTTGTTCCATAGGGGGTGGAATAGCCATGAAAGGTTTTGATGTCCCAGTCTATTGCTTTTATGCAATAAACATCCCTGACAACTTCCATATATTCTCCTTATGTTAAAGGTTCAAATTCATCCTTTCCAGCACCACACTCAGGGCATGCCCAAGTATCAGGAAGTTCATTAAATTGAACTCCAGATGGAATGTTTTGCGTTTCATCTCCCTTTTCTGGGTCATATACATAGCCACAGATTTTGCAAATATATTTCATTTTACGCTCCTGAATATCCTTGAATTTTTTCTGTTTTTATATTTTGAATTCCATGTGCCTTAAATTGTTCAGTTATCGTTTCCACCATTTTTGGCGGTCCACTAATGTAAATTTTCCTCTCAGTAATGTCAGGTAAACATGCCTTCATTTTATCATAGCTTAAAAATCCAGGACGAAAATTGTCATCATTTAATGTATCCAAGTTATCTAAAAAAAAGAAAATTTTAAGGTTCATGGACAAGGACATATTTTCCAGCTCATTGTAAAAGGCAATGTCATCGCTGGTTCTATTTCCATAGAATAATACGAAATCTCCCCTATTTTCCATATTACCTTTAAGAAGAAGTTCATCCAGCATGCTATAAATGGGAGTTATTCCAATTCCACCAGCAACAAAGGCAATTTTCCTATCATCATCGAGCACAAAATTACCAAATGGTCCCTCAAAAACAATAAGGTCTTGTTGCTTTAAATCGTTAAACCGTTGTGAGAAATCACTTTCTGTTATTCTTTTCGTAAATTCCAAAAAGTTTCTTGAAGGCGCACAGGATATTGATAAATATTTTGTTCCGGAGTTTGAAAGAATCTTAACAAACTGGCCTGCCTTAAATGTAAAATTTTCTGGTTTAGTAGTTCTAATACTTCTAACTAACTGTGTTCTATTTATGATTTCGATTACAGTGCATTGAAATTTCATTGATAAAATGGGTAGTGAATTTATTGCTCTTTAAACAATTTTTCAGCGACCTCCGCATCCAATCCTTTAAGATTCTTTCCACAATTATATTTTTCAATCCATAGAGGATCCCAGAGTTCATGGATTCTTTTAGCGTATTGGTCAAGAAATGCAGCACTTTCAGTTATTATTGATTCTGCTCCAGGATAAGAAGGTTTTGCACCAGTTTGGGCAACGATATTTCTCAGAACATGTGGATTATCAATGATCATGCAGGGACACATAAGATTTTTTGAATAAGGCTGATGTTTCTGTATTGTTTTAAAAAGGTCGCTTTGAAGGGCCTTTTTGATCGTCGTATTTTTGATGTTGTCTTTTGTAAAATGTGTAAATACACATGGTTCTATGTTTCCGTGAGCATTGATGTGGAAGTAAACCCTTCCTCCCGCAATGCATCCACCAGCCAGATGACCATCATTCCAGAAATCGGCAAGAATTATTGGTCTTGTGTTGCGGATATGTTCGAGTCTTTCTCGTGCCCAGGCTCTTTGTTCAGGTGTTGCCATCAAATGGACATCAGGTTTCCTTCCGATTGGAATATATTGAAAATACCATCCGAAAAGCGCGCCCTGTTCTATCATAAAGTCAATAAATTCGTCACTGTAAATTACCTCAGTATTGTATCTGGTACATGTTGCCGAAAAACCAAAAAGGACACCACTGTCTCTTAAACACCTCCATGCATCAAGCAGCTTTTCATAAACACCAGGACCCCTTCTTTTGTCTGTTTCCTCTTTAAAACCTTCTACACTTATAGCAGGTGCAACATTTCCAAGTTTTCTAAGTTTTTCAGCCATTTTGTCATCAATGAGCGTGCCATTGGTATAGACAAGAAAAAACATATCGTTATGTTTTTCCCACAATTCAAGGAGGTCTTCTCTAAAGAAGGGTTCACCGCCACTTATTGTTACAAAATAAATCCCGAGTTCCTTTGCTTCTGTAAAGATTTTGTCAATTTGTTCGGCTGTTATTACATCCTGTTTGGTATACTGCGCAGCATAACATCCAGTACATTTCAGGTTGCATTTCATTGTAGGACTCAATACAAAGAAAAAAGGTGGTCTCCATCCCTCTTCTTGAAGTATTTGTTGTCTTTTTGCTGTACCTTCAAACATGGCATTTGCGAAAAGATTTGATATAAGTTTTTTCTTTGGTACAGAAGAAAGTTGTTTATTTAATCTTCTGATAATTTCCAGGGAGGGATGGCCGGATTTTATTTTTTCTTCAAGAACAAGGATCCTCTCCTTAAACGCAGGATTTACAGATGACTTTTCGGCAATGGATAAGATTCTGAGAATATTTCTGTCCGAAAGGTATGGAAGAATTTTTAAGACGCCTGTGAGGGCATGTCTTGCGCTGTATTTTTTAATTGTTTTCTTTACTTCCGGCATTGTTACCCTCCACTTTAATGGTTCGATTGTTGTTTTCCAAAGAAACAATCTTCATCTTTAGTTTCTTTCTTTCTTCTTCCGTTACATAGCATACACCGAGTATAATAATTTCATCACCCTTCTCGAAATACCTCGCTGCTGGACCATTCAAACATATTTCACCCTTATTTTTTTTGCCCTCTATTACGTAAGTCGTAATCCGTGCTCCGTTATTCAAATTGAGGACCTCAACCATGTCTCCGAATTGAATTTCCGCTGCTTTAAGAATATCTTTTGAAATTGTTATACTTCCATCATAATGGAGATTCTTATCTGTGACAACTCCACCTTTTATCTTTGTTCTACATACAGCGTATAACATATCAATCCTCAATCCCATATAACATTATCAATCAATCTTACGTCACCCGCCTTTATGGCAACCAGTATCCCTGTATTTTTTTCGATGCGAGACACTGGTTCAAAAGTTTCAAGACTGACTGCTTCAATATATTGAATCACAACATTTTCAGAGCTAATCATCTTTTTTGCTTCTGCTATGAGGATTTTTGTATCTGAGATTTTATCTAATTCTACCATCTCTTTAAGTTTGTGTAAAGTTTTAGAAAGTATTAAAGCTTTTTTTCTTTCTTCAGATGAAAGATAAATATTTCTTGAGCTTGAAGCCAATCCATCCTCATCTCTGACCGTAGGTACCGGAACAATTTCTACAGGAAAATCGAGATCTGCTACCATTTTTTTTATTATGATCAGTTGTTGAGCATCTTTCCAACCGAAATAAGCTCTATCAGGCTGTATGATATTGAATAATTTTGCTACAACGATGCAAACTCCTTTAAAATGGCCCGGTCTGATAGCGCCTTCAAGTTTCTCTGATAGTTTCAAAACGTTGATCTCTGTTAAGTGTTGAACATGGTACATTTCTTCATTAGAAGGAATAAAAACCGCATCAACAGAGGCCTCCTTTAATATTTCTATGTCCCTTTCAACATTCCTTGGATATCTCTCAAAATCCTCTGAAGGACCAAATTGAAGAGGATTGACAAAAATTGAGACAACAGTGAAACAACCATCCTCCCTTGATCTTTCTATTAAATGTACGTGACCTTTATGAAGATAACCCATCGTAGGCACAAAACCAATGGTTTTTCCTTCAAACCGCGCTCTTCTCACAATCTTTCTTATATGTTCTTTTTTTTCTGCGATTTCCATTTTTAAGTTCCCGCCATATTTGCTTTATTTTTTTTCCTGTTTCAGGATGAACAAACTCCGGATTTATTTGCATGAGTCCTTTCAGAACAAATTCCCTATTAGGCAATTTTGGGTGTGGTATCAAAAGATTTTTTCTTCTGATGATTTTATCTCCATAAAATAAGATATCAAGATCAATGGTTCTTTCACTATTTTTTTTATGTCTCATGGGTCTGCCAAGCTTCTGTTCGATAGACTGAAGAAATTTCAACAGTTTTAAAGGACTCAACGATGTTTGCCCCATTATTACGCCATTTAGAAACCATCCACCTTTGACTCCTTCTTGGGGTGGTGTTTTATACATACTGGATACTTTAATCAAGTGTATTCTTTCAGTCAAATTCTGAAGAGCTATTTCTATATTTTTCTTCCTGTTACCAAGATTACTCCCAATGGAAATCATTACCTCAGTCATTGCAAAGTAAAAAGTTGCCCGGCGTTTTCCTGATAAACCGTACTCTTTCTAAAAAACCTTTTTTTTCTACCGGATATAAAAAGTTCAAGACCCTTCTACTATAAAGTCCATCGTTAAATTCAATAACGATTTTATAATAAGAATTATTAATGGTACCAATAATTTCTTTATCTATCAGTTCAAGGGCACGCATCAGTCCAATTATATCCTCGGTTTTTGACTCAAAATCCAGCCATATAAGTGAGTCATCAGATTTGATGGGATTATGGTGACAAATTTCAAATCCAAGGAATACTGCGATATCGGAAAAATTATGATTATTTGACCAGTACAAAGTTCTCAATCCAATTTTCTCTCGTAATGGTAAAATTGTCTTTATTTCTTTACTCTGACCATGTAACCATAAAAGATTAGCAGGATTCTCTCCAAGGTCAATTCTGACCCTGTTTACAGGATGTTTCTCAAGTATCCTGGAGGAATTCTCAATGATTCTTGCCAGAGGTCTTATGGAACCACTTTGTGGCAGATATTCTCTATAATTTTTATTTATCAGTTGATAAGGATGTTTCCAATTCGTAAAGGGATACTTTTCCTGAAACCATATGAGAATTTGGCCTGGTCTAACTACTTTGAATCCAAAATAGTCAAATGTTTTAGCAATTTCCTCAGCAAGCGACTTTGTTTCGTTTTCAGAAATGTTTGCAAAACCCACAATTTTTGATCCATCCACTGTCATAAAATCAGCAAGAAAATAGGAAGAATCCTCGTTTATTTCAACATTTTTTCCTTTTGCTCTAATGATGCTCAATCCTGGAAACTTATTTTCTGGATATTGAAAGAACCTAAAATAATGAAGTTCTGAAAGGGGATCAATAATACTTTTGGACCAACGACACTTTTTTTGTAAACCCTTCAGGTTTTCTATATTACACTTTTCGATGGGTGATCCATTAATCTTGTTTCTACAAAAAAGTTGATAACTGTTTTGAAAGGATAGAAAGATCAGTTTCATTTAAGC
Organism: bacterium; assembly: GCA_026418655.1. Lineage (GTDB taxonomy): Bacteria > Ratteibacteria > UBA8468 > B48-G9 > DTJG01 > DTJG01. The sequence goes on from JAOAAW010000174.1 coordinate 5,227, forward strand.
TTACGAAACAAGGGGTCTACATTTCTAAGGTACCATCTGGTATCAAAACAACTTTTTATATCTTCCTCGGAAAGATATTTCCTAACGTCAGAGTCTCCCATAAGTAATTCAATAAATTGTCTTTTTTCTTCCTTTGTTTTCAACGCATTTCTTTGTACAATTTCATACGCTTGTTTTCTTGGAAGACCCTTTTCGCAGAGAAGCAGTAGAACTCTTTGAGAAAATATCAGGCCACGGGTTAAGTTTATATTGCTTTCCATCGCGTCTGGAAATACTTCAAGTTCTGACAAAACTCTGTTTGTTAGGTTGATGATATAGTCAAGAAGTGCAGTGCTTTCCGGGAAAATAATTCTTTCTGTTGAAGAATGACTGATATCTCGTTCATGCCATAGTGCTATATTTTCCATAGCCACAATCACATTTTTTCTTATAACCCTCGCAAGGCCACATATTCTCTCGCATAGAATAGGATTTCTTTTATGTGGCATAGCAGACGAACCTTTCTGGCCTTTTCCAAAAGGCTCAGCTGCCTCATTAATTTCAGTTTGTTGAAGTAAACGTATCTGAAGTGCGATCTTTTCAAAAGATGAGGCAATAACACCCAATGTGGCAATATAGAATGCGTAACGATCGCGTGGGATTATCTGAGTCGAAAATATTTCAGGTTCAAGTCCTAATTTTTCGCAGGCTATTTTTTCCACCTCAGGATCTATATTTGAATAGGTTCCAACGGCTCCGGATATTTTACCCACGCTAATTTCGGATAATGCTCGTTTCAATCTATCAATATTTCTGTTGACTTCAAAGTGCCATCCGGCTAGTTTAAAACCAAATGTAATTGGTTCTGCATGCACACCATGAGTCCTTCCAATTTCAACAAGATTTTTATATTCAAGTGCCTTGTTTTTCAATGTCCTGGATAAAGTCTCAAGGTCCTCTAAAAGAATATTTGTTGCTCTGATAAGAAGGATATTCGTAGCAGTATCAACAAGGTCAGAGGAAGTCATTCCATAATGAAAATATCTACTTGCTTCTCCGATTGTTTCCCCAATCTGTTCGACAAAAGCAATGATATCGTGATTGGTTATTGTTTCTATTTCTTCAATTCTTTTTACGTCAATCTTTGCATTTTTCTTGATGTGACTAACGACATCCCTGGGAATTAAGCCAAGTTGTTCGTACGCTTCAAGAACAGCAATCTCAACATCAAGGTATGCCTTGAATTTGCTTTCCTCTGACCAGATTTCAGCCATTTCTTTTCTTGTATATCTTGGAATCATATTAATTTTATTATATTACAATAACTTTTGTTGGTCAAGTTCTGTCTGAATGGTTTTCGTATGATAAAATTAGTCATTATGCAAACAAAGGCAATAGGACTTGTATCAGGTGGCCTTGATTCAATGATTGCCACCAAGTTGATGATTGAACAGAATATAGATGTTCTATTGATTATGTTCGCTTCACCATTTTTTCATGCACGACTCCGGGATAAAGAGGTTATTTTTCTTATGGATAGAAAGGTGTCCATTATCTGGCTTGGTAATAATTATTTTAACATCATAAAAAATCCAAAATATGGGTATGGAGCAGGTGCCAATCCATGTATAGATTGTAAAATTTTTATGTTAAAGTTTGCAGCAGAAATCATGAGAGAAGAAAAAGCGTCCTTCATTTTTACTGGTGAAGTACTTAACCAGAGACCATTTTCTCAAACTCGAAACTTTATGCTTATGATAGAAAAAGAAACCGGATTGAAAGGAAAAATTCTTAGGCCTCTTTCAGCAAAATTACTTGAACCAACTATACCCGAGATAAGTGGGTTGGTCAAAAGAGAAAAACTACTTGATATCTCGGGTAGAAGTAGAAAAAAACAGATTCTTATCGCTAGTCAGATGAAAATTACTGGCTACTCTCAACCAGCAGGTGGTTGTCTTTTGACAGATAAAATTTATTCGCAGAAGATTATAGAACTTATCAAAAAATGGCCTGATTCAGTTTCTGATGATGCGGAACTTATTAAATATGGAAGAACCTTCTGGCACAATACCAATTTGATTGTAATAGGAAGAAATGAACTAGATAATAGGGTTCTTCTGTCATTGCGAAAAATGGAGGATATTGCAATCTATTTACATAATGTCCCGGGTCCTGTTTGTATTATAAGAGGAAAAATGATCTCTGTTGAAACAATTGATTACGCAAAGAGACTTATTCTGTCCTACTCCAAAAAGGTAAATGATCGAGCAATTGAATGGATAATTCTCAGAGGCACGAGCCATGACTAAGAACATCCGCAATTTTGACCTAGAGGAATTAAAAGCAATTCTCTCATCCCTTAATGAACCACATTTCAGGGCAGAACAAATTTATAAGTGGCTGTATATTAAAGGAATAGAAGATTTTTCAAAAATGACTGATGTCCCAGAACAGTTAAGAAACACATTGTCCAGAAACTTTACTCCTGAATTTCTCAAGCCAGAGGAAATTAAGTCCTCAAAAGATGGTACAAAAAAAATTCTTTTTCGCCTCTATGACAATAAATTTATTGAATCTGTGATAATTCCAGAAGGTAGAAGAACAACAGTTTGTATTTCCACGCAAATAGGTTGTAAATATAAGTCTACTTCTTGTGTATCCTGAACCACTGGGTTCATTAGAAACCTTCATGTATGGGAAATGCTTAGTCAGATACTTTATCCTCTGTTCAAGGAACATTTACATATCACAAACGTTGTTTTCATGGGTATGGGAGAGCCGTTTGATAACTACGAAGCAGTGCTCAAGACTATAAGGATGATCAATGATAAAAAAGGCATAAACATTGGTATGAGGAAGATAACTGTTTCTACTGCCGGGATTGTGCCCCGTATAATGGAATTTGCGGAATTAAAATCGCAGGTTCGCCTTTCTATTTCTCTTCATTCTGCCATTGATGAAACAAGAAGTTTTTTAATGCCAATTAACAAGAAATATCCTCTGCCGGAATTAATAAAAGCGTGCCAGTTTTATCGAAGAATGACCGGTAGGAAGTTAACATTTGAATATGTTTTGTTTGAAAATGTGAATGATAATGAAAAACATGCTCTTGCGCTTGCTGATCTCTCACTTTTGATCGATGCGGACGTTAACATTATTCCCTTCAGTAAAATACCGGGCTGTAAATTAACAAGGACTTCTATCTGGAAGACAGAAAAATTCTTACAAACTTTGAAAAAGAAAAGAGTAAGAGCAACGATAAGAAAATCAAGAGGTTCAGATATTAATGCTGCCTGTGGACAACTTGCAGGAATTAAAAAATGAAAAAGAAAAACCATGGAAAATTTACGGCAATAGTTTTTGATATTGATGGAACAATAGTTAAACCGGTGAGTTCATGGAGATACATCCATGAAAAATTGGGAAAATGGGATGTACTTGCTTATAGATATCAAGATATGTTTCTTGCGGGTAAAATAAGTTACAGGGAATTCTGTAGATTGGATGCAGCACACTGGAAGGGTATGCCTGAGCGAAGAATTGCTGAACTCTTTGAAAAGGTTCCTTATTCTAAAAATGCAAAAAAATATCTTTTTGAACTGAAAAAAATGGGGTTTTTTCTGATCGCACTATCGACTGGTTTACAGTACATTCCTGAAAGATTGAAAAAGGAAATCGGTTTTGATATGGTTATTTCCAATAGATTGCTTACAAAAAATGGTATTTTTACCGGTGGTGTTAGAATTAATATTTCTCACGGAGAGAAGGGAAAAATTCTTAGAAAAATTTTAAAGAGTAATAGAATAAAGCCGGAACAAGTTATTTGCGTGGGAGACAGCGAGGGTGATATACCGATGGTTAATATATGTGGGTTTTCAATCGCATTCAATTCAATTTCAGAGAAGTTAAATGAAAAGGTTGATTATGTGTGCACTACAGATGATTTTTCAGAAGTTTTTAAAGTGATAAAGAAGATTTGCACACGAGCCTAATTTCTCAAAGCAATCAAAGGCGATGGAAATCTACCACCTCTTTTTAGAAATCTTGATGAAGAGAAATTTTTTACCTGGATAACTGGCATTGATCCCAAAAGACCACCAAAAGATACCACATCACCTGCTTTTTTCCCTGGTACGGGAATAATTCTGACTGCTGTCGTTTTGTTATTGATGATACCTATCGCAAGGATATCTGCGATTATCGCATTTATAATTTCAGCGGGGGTATCACCGGGAATGGCGACCATATCAAGTCCAACCGAACATACAGCAGTAAAGGCTTCAATTTTTTCAATGGTTAAGGCACCTTTACCAACTGCTTTTGCCATACCGGCATCTTCACTTACAGGAATGAAGGTTCCGCTTAATCCACCAACATTGCCGCTTGCCATGGCACCTCCTTTTTTGACCGCATCCATCAGAAGCGCTATGGCAAAAGTGGAGCCAGGCGCCCCAATTCTTTCAATGCCGAAAGCCTCTATAATTTCTGCAACAGAATCACCGGGTGCTGGAGTTGGTGCAAGAGAGATGTCAACTATCCCAAATGGAACACCCATATTTTTGGCTAATTCTCTGCCAATCAGTTCTCCTGCCCTTGTTATTTTAAATACAGTTCTTTTAATAATTTCAGATAGTTGTGTAAGGTCACTTTTTGGATTTTTTTCTACAACATTCCTTACGACACCTGGTCCACTTATTCCAATATTTAGTGAAGTGTCAGGCTCACCCGGCCCATGAAATGCACCTGCCATAAATGGGTTGTCTTCGGGTGCGTTCACAAAAACGACAAATCTTGCACAACCTGAACCATTTTTTGTTCTTTGTGCTATTTCAAGTAGTATTTTTCCTATCATATTGACAGCATCAACATTAATTCCCGAATTTGTATTTCCAGCATTTAAAAACGAGCATATTCTCTTTGTCGATGAAATAACTTCAGGAAGAGAAGTTAACAATGTTTCTTCAGCTTTTGTGATACCTTTGTGTACCAGCGCTCCAAATCCTCCGATATAGTCTATACCTGATTCTTCTGCCGCAGTATCTATGGTTTTTGCCATACGTTTAAATTTTTCCGGCGTAGCGTGGGTTTCCATGACCATACTCACTGGTGTTAGAGATACTCTTTTGTTTATGATGGGGATTCCATACTTAATTTCTATCTGTTTTGCTTCTTTTGTGAGTATTTTCCCGTATCTGACAATCTTACGGTACACCCTATCCTGGAATGTATGAAAATTAGAATGAACACAATCCTTTATATTTATGCCAAGAGTTGTTGTGCGTATATCCAACTTTTCAAAAAGAATCATACGAGCAGTTTCATATATTTCATCAAGTGTAAAAGTCATTTTATATCCTGTGCATCATTTTAAAAATGTTTTCATGCTGAACCTGTATGGTAAGGTTCATTTCTCTGCCAAGGGTTGCCAGGTCTTTTGAAATCTTTTCAAGAGAACATTTAGCATCTTTAATATCAACGAGCATAGCCATAACAAAGTAATTGTTTACTATTTTTTGCATAATGTCTTCAATATTAATATTTTTCCGGTAAAGATAACCAGATATCTTTGCAACAATTCCCTTTCTATCTTTTCCAATTACTGTAATAAAAATCAACTCTTTATTCATTTTTTGTCCTTTTCATGTTATCAGTAAATACCGCGCTGCTTTTTTGCTCCTGTCATCTTAGTAATCTCCATTATGACTAAGGGTAAACTTGAAATAAGAATTGCCAATAAAATATCGGTTCCTGTAATTGATGTTGTCTTAAAAATTTTTTGTGTCATCGGGAAATATATAACCAGCAACTGCAACAAAAAAGAAAATAGAACAGCATAAACGAGTTTCATATTTGTTGAAAATTTAAGTTTGAAGATTGAGCGAGTATTACTTCGCAGGTTGAATGAATGGAAAAGCTGAGAGGTTGCAAGAACAAAGAATACCATCGTTCTTGCCTTAATAATCTCCACTTTTTCAATGTAGAGTGAATACCAAAAAATAAAAAGCGAACAAACTGCTATAATAAGACCCTGAATTATTATAAGATTTCCGATATATTTATTTATTACAGGTTCGTCCTGTTTTCTTGGCGGTCTCTCCATAGTGGACGGATCCACAGAATCGACACCAAGTGCCAATGCTGGAAGACCATCTGTGACTATATTTATCCAAAGTATCTGTACAGGTACTGTCTCTTATACACAT
>JAOAAW010000190.1 GCA_026418655.1 bacterium
GGACAAAATTGAACCAGGTTTGGAGGTGGATCTGATTGTCGAGTCTCTTGATCCAGACCCAAATGGATTAATACTTCTCTCAAAGGAAAAAGCAGATATTATGTTGAATTGGGACAGGATCGAAAGACATTTTGAACAAGATATTCCCATTGAAGGTACGATAATTCAAAGGGTAAAAGGCGGATTTAAGGTTGATATTGGGATCCTTGCTTTTCTTCCAGGTTCTCAAACAGATACAAAACCAGTGACAAATCCTTCCCAATTTGTACATACAAAAAGCTTTTTCAAGATAATAAAAATAGACAGGCAACGGAAAAATGTCGTTGTTTCAAGAAGAAAATATCTCGAAGAGGAAAAAGAGGAAAAAAAGAAAGAATATTTACAAAAGCTTGAAAAAGGAATGATTGTTAAAGGAAAGGTAAAGAATCTTGTTGACTACGGGGCTTTTATAGAAATAGAAAATAATGTTGTAGGACTTCTTCATTTGAATGATATGGCATGGGGAAGAATTACCCATCCCTCTCAGATGCTTTCTGTCGGTGAAGAAATTGAGGTGATGATTCTTGACGTAAACCTTGAAAAACAGGTAGTTTCTTTTGGCCTTAAACAGAAAACAAGGAATCCGTGGGATGACGTTGAAGTGAAATATCCTGTGGGGGCAATTGTGGAAGGTAAAGTCGTAAACATTACTGACTATGGAGCATTCATAAAACTCGAAGATGGAATCGAAGGCTTGCTTCATATCTCAGAATTATCTTGGACAGGAAGGGTCAGACACCCTTCAGATGTGGTTGCAATGGGTGATACTCTTTCTCTGAAGGTGATTGACATTAAAAAGGAAGAACAGAAGATTTCTTTTAGTCTGAGACAGCTTGAAACAAATCCATGGCCTGAAATAGAAAAAAAATATCCTGTTGGTAGCGTTGTAAAGGGCAAAGTTTATCATATTACCGATTTTGGCGCGTTTGTTGAACTGGAAAAGGGAGTGGATGGACTTTTGCACATATCAAATATTTCCAATGCGCCGATAAAGCATCCCTCAGAAGTTCTGAGGAAAGGGCAAAAACTTGATGTGATTGTTCTTGAGATTGACCCGGAAGGGAAAAAAATTTCTCTTGGATTGAAACATCTGGGTGAACTAAATAAAATTTCGGAAACGGAGGATGAAGATGAGGGTGATAATCAGGAAGACGTATGAAGAACTTAGTATTGAAGCAGCCAATCTTGTAAAAGCAAGAATTGAAAAAAAACCAGACCTTGTCCTCGGTCTTGCCACTGGGTCAAGTCCACTTGGGCTTTACAGGGAATTGATAAATATGAATAAAAAGAAGCTTATAAGTTTCAAGAAAATTAAAACTTTTAACCTTGATGAGTACTATGGTTTAAGTGGCGATCATCCGCAGAGCTACAGATATTTTATGGATACAAATTTCTTCAATCATATAGACATTGACAAATCAAATACAATGGTTCCCGATGGAACAGCAAAGGATTGGGAAGAATTTTGCAGCTTTTATGAAAATCAGATAAGAAAAGCAGGTGGAATTGATCTTCAGGTTCTCGGAATAGGCAGTGATGGTCATATAGCGTTTAATGAACCCGGTTCTTCTCTTTCTTCGAGAACAAGGCTTGTGGCACTTGATGCCCAGACCATAGAAGATAATTCAAGATTTTTTGAAAATAGGAATCAGGTTCCGAGATTTGCTTTGAGTATGGGTGTTGGAACCATTCTTGAGGCAAAGGAGATTATCCTTATCGCCAATGGAAGAAAAAAAGCTGCTGCAATAGCCCAGGCGATAGAAGGACCTATCACAAGTTTAATATCTGCATCTGCATTACAGATGCATCAAAGGGTTACCTATTTCCTTGATGAAGAAGCAGCATCGCAGCTTAAGAGGATCGATTATTACAAATTTGTTGAACAAGCTGAAAAAGAGATAGGGAAAGAAATATTCTGATATGGCTATTCTTGATAATTTCATTAAGAAAGTTTCCAGTGGTGAGAAAAAAATTGTTTTACCGGAAGGTACTGATGAACGGATACTGCAAGCTGCAGTTTTACTAAATGAAAAAAATATTGCCAAACCAGTGCTTGTTGGTACACCGGAAGAAATAGAGAAATCTCTTGTAAAATCTGGGATCAAACGGGATATTATAGAAATTGTTAATATTAATGATTCTGGCCTCATCAACGAATTTGCAAAGCTTTATCAAAAACAGAGACCCAATGTTTCAGAAAAGATTGCCCTGCGACTTTTGAAGAAACCTTTGATCTTTGCTGGTATGATGGTTGCATCGGGTAAGGTTGATGCAATGGTTGCCGGAGCAGCCAGTACAACAGCTGATGTAATTCAGGCTGCTGCATTGACCGTGGGTTATCAGAAAAATGTTTCGAGTTCATCAAGTTTTTTCATAATGGAAATGCCTGATGGAAAGATCTTTTTTTATGCGGATTGTGCTGTAAATATCTCACCCAGCAGTGAAATACTTGCGGATATTGGTGTTGCAACTGCGGCAAGTTATAGAAAATTGATGCAAGATGAACCTCTTGTAGCGTTTCTCTCTTTCTCCTCAAAGGGAAGTGCATCTCATCCTGACGTGGATAAAGTTGTCAGAGCAGTTGAAATAGCAAAACAGAGAGACCCTGGGACGGCTTATGATGGTGAATTTCAGGTCGATACAGCTCTTTCTGAAGCAGTTGCCCGTAGGAAATTGAAAGAGCCTAGTAGGGTTGCTGGTAGAGCCAATATTTTAATATTTCCCGACCTCGACGCCGGAAATATTGCATACAAAATTACTCAGTATCTTGCAGGTGCAAAAGCATATGGTCCAGTGCTGCAGGGATTTGCAAAACCTGTCAGTGACCTTTCAAGAGGAGCAAAACCAGAAGATATTGTTGCGGTTGCAGCAATTACTTGTTTACTTTCATAAGGAGAATCCAAAATGAAACTGATAGTATTTGAAAATGACGCATGGATAAACCTGACGCCGTTGAGTTATTTAAGACCTGTTTTTGAGCTAAGGTGCGGTATGTACACATTGCTTGAACGAATTATAACAACTGCAAATGCAAGGGATGTTGTTCTTTTTGTAAGAGACTACCTAGTTGATTTAACAAGGAAAAACTATCCTTTTTCTGTAAACAGTTTTAATGCAGATGATGATCTACTCATTGTTGATGGAAGATATCTTGTTGAAGACAGATTTAAAACAGATAAAGAAGCAGTATATCTTTGTGAAGATGAAATTGTTTATGCTTTTGTCAGTAAAGAGAATGCTGGAAAAATAGAAAACAAGTCAATGAATGAGATAATTGAGTTTATTAAAACATTATCACAAATTAAAATTGATGCAAAAATGATGAAATTTCCATGGAATCTTGTTCATTATAATGCAGAAATGATTAAAAAAGATTTTGCACAAAGTGGGAAAAAAGGCATTGAAGGAAAATTTTCTCATGCAGCGATTATCAATGGCCCTGATGATGTTTATGTGGCTGAGGGTGCTGAAATTCATCCTTATGTGGTGATTGACACACATTCGGGTCCTGTTTTCATAGATAAAAATGTAAAAGTTTTTCCCTTCAGTAGAATTGAAGGACCCTGTTATATTGGCAGGGAAACTCATATTATGGCAGGAGCAAGTATCAGGGAAGGAAATACCATTGGTCCTGTTTGCAGGATCGGAGGCGAGGTGGAGGAAAGCATTTTTCATGGATACTCCAATAAATACCATGATGGTTTCATCGGGCATGCCTATGTTGGAGAGTTTGTAAATCTTGGAGCACTTACAACGAACAGTGATTTAAAAAACGATTATTCGCCTGTCTCTGTTTATGTTAATGGAAAGGTTGTTTGTAGTGGAGACCTGAAGGTTGGTTCTTTCATAGGAGACCACACAAAAACAAGTATTGGAACACTTTTCAATACGGGTACATCTGTCGGTATAATGTGTAACATTACTGCCGGAGGAATACTTCCAAAATTTTTCCCATCCTTCGTCTGGTATATTAACAATAAATTCATGAAAGGATTTGGCCTGGAGATGATGTTGCATACTGCAAGAGTTTCAATGGAAAGAAGAAAAAGGATTCTTTCTAGAGAAGAAGAGACAGTTATCAGGAAGGTTTATGAAATAACAGCAGATTTAAGGAAAACATACATAAACAAGACTTCAAAGATGAAATCATAAAAGGAGAAGGAATGGAAAAATCTGAAATTGAAAAAAGGGTTAAGGAAGTGGTAAGCCGTATACTTGGTGTAGATGAAGATTCCATTATGCCTGAAAGTAGATTTGTTGAAGATTTAGGTGCTGAAAGTGTCCAGAGTTTAGAGCTTGTTGCGGCTTTTGAAGAAGAGTTTGGCATTGAAATGGAAGAACAGGCAGCATTGGAAGTAAAAACAGTAGGAAAGGCGGTTGAATTTATAAGCAAATATCTGAAATGAATATTCTTGTAATCAATTGTGGCAGTTCTTCAATAAAATTCAAACTTTTCAGGATGCCTGAAAATTTACTTGTTGCATCCGGACTTATTGAAAAAATTGGTAGCAAAGATGCAACAATCAAATACTCAAAGGAAGAAAAAATATTCAATGAAATAAGAGAGGTTTCTGACCACAGACAGGGACTTGAGATTATTGCGCAACTTTTAATACATCCAGAGTTTGGAGCTGTCAGAAACCTTGAAGACATCAAGGGTATAGGCCACAGGGTTGTCCATGGTGGGGAAGAATTTACCGGAAGCATGCTGATAGACGAAAAGGTCAAGGAGAAAATCAAAGAGTTTATTCCGCTTGCGCCACTTCATAATCCGCCTAACTTAGAAGGAATCCTGGCCGCTGAAAGATATTTTCCTGAAAGTGTTCAGGTTGCATGTTTTGACACCGCTTTTCATACAACAATATCTGAAGTTGCTTATCTTTATGCTATTCCTTATAGTATGTATGAGAAATATAAAATCAGAAGATATGGGTTCCATGGAACCTCTCATAGATATGTAGCAAGAAGGTTTGCGCAGATTACGGGGAGACATAAATATGATGTGAATCTTATAACATGTCATTTAGGAAATGGCTGCAGTATCACAGCAGTAAAAAACGGTAAATCTATTGACACGAGTATGGGATTTACGCCACTTGAAGGTCTTGTCATGGGAACCCGTAGTGGAGATATTGACCCAGGAGTTATTCTGTATCTTATTGAAAATCTTAATGTTAAACCATCAGAAGTCAACAGAATTTTGAATAAAGAAAGTGGTTTGATTGGAATATCAGGCGTATCCAATGATTTTCGAAGCATTGTGGAAAGCGCTTCAAAAGGCAATAAGATGTCTCAACTTGCAATAGAGATTTTCTGTTACAGGATAAAAAAATATATTGGCGCTTATCTTGCTATCCTTGGCAAGGTTGATGGAATAGTTTTTACTGCTGGTATCGGTGAAAATCAACCAATTGTAAGGGAAAAATCCCTTGATGGTATGCAAGAATTTGGAATATTCCTTGATAAAAAAAAGAATGAAAATTGTAAGGCAATAGAACAGGAAATAAGTAGTCCTGAATCTAAAATTAAGGTTTTTGTCATACCAACAAACGAAGAATTGGCCATTGCTGTTGATACTTATGACTTCGCAAAACAGAAATCCTGAATATATCAGTAATAATGATATAGAAATCTTGCGGGAACTTGCCTGTCAGGTTTCTGAGGTTTCAAATCTTTCGATTCATTCAAGAACAATCTCAGAGTGGAAAAGAAATAACGACTTAAAACAGGGCAGACCCATGGTATGGATTACAGAAATTCCCTGGCACGAGATTGAGCGTTGTGGCGAGATTACATATAACTGTAAAAGTGATTTTGCAAGAAATATTGAAATAGATTTAAAAAGATTACTTTATGTGTGGAATTATGCGAGAACAGATATTATCATTGAACCTGTCTATAGGTTGAGTGTATTAATTAATGATACAGGATTCGGAATTTCTCCCAGACAGGAATATGCTTCAGATGGGGTTGGCATTATTTCCAGACACTTTGTGCCAGAGATAAAAGATCTAAATGACATAGAGAAAATAAAATTTCCTGAAGTTTCCGTTGATTGGGAAATGAGTGAAAAAAGGAAAAAGATACTTCAGGAAATTTTCGGGAAATATCTCCAGGTTGAATTATATGGCGTTGGTAGTATCTGGTTTGCTCCTTGGGATTTCCTTGTGATGCTTGCGGGTGTCGAGGAAACTCTGTTTTCTCTTGCGGCAAGACCTGATTTTGCACATGCTCTTATTGGAAGATTGACTGAGGCATGGCTTCACAGGTTAGAGCAATACGAAAAGCTAAAACTTCTTTCATCTAACAATGGAAATTTTAGAATTGGTTCAGGCGGATTTGGTTATACATCTGACTTACCTGAAATATCTACTTCAACAATGGGTATAAGTCCGCGTCTGCAGTGGGGATTTTCGACCAGCCAGATTTTTTCAGAGGTTTCTCCTGCGATGCATAAGGAATTTGCTTTAAACTATGAAAAAAAATGGCTCGAAAAATTTGGGCTGACCTATTATGGATGTTGTGAACCACTTCATAACAAGATTCATATTCTTGAAGAAATCAGTAATTTGCGAAAAATTTCAATAAGTCCACGCGCAGATGTAAAAATAGCTGCTGAAAAAATCAGGGACAAATATGTTATTTCATACAAACCCAATCCTGCTATTTTTGCAATTGAAGCATGGGACAATGATTTTGTAAAAAGAGAGCTTAAAAAAGTTATTGAAATTGTGAAAGAAAACGGTTGCATTGTTGAAGTAATTATGAAGGACATAAGCACCATCAAACATCAGTCGGAACGGTTAAAACAATGGACCCAGATTGCAATGGAAGTTGTCCATCAGTTTGACTGAAAAAAATCAGTATTTTCCTCTGATGAATGGTTCGATCTCTTTTTTATAAAGCTCTTTCAATCTCTGATGTACTTCCTGGGAAAGAACCATTAAAGATGATGCATAAGCATTGTTTGTTACTTGGTCAATTTTTGTTGCACCCGGAATAACAGTTGAAACTTCTTCGTGATCAAGGATCCATCTTAATGCAAGCTGAGCCATTGAAATATTATCCCCTGGCTTAAGGATTTCTTTTATTTTTTCAGCCAGTTCAACTCCTTTTTCAAAAGGCACTCCTGCAAATGTTTCACCAACATTGAAGGCAGTACCATCAGCATTATAATTTCTATGGTCTTTTTCCGGGAATTTATGCCCTTTTTTAAATTTGCCAGTAAGCAGACCGCTGGCAAGTGGGACCCTTGCAAGAATTCCGACATTTTTTTGTTTTGCTATGGGTAATAAATCTGTTGCCACTTTTTGCCTGAATATATTAAAAATAACCTGCAGTGTTTCGCAGCCAGGGTGTTCCATACAAATAAGACCTTCTTCAATGGATTCAATACTACAACCCCAGTGTTGAATAAGCCCTTTTTTCTTAAAATTTTCAAGAAGTTCAAATGCTTCACCGCTTTTCAGCATTTCTGTTGGAATACAATGCCATTGTTCAAGAAATAATGAGTCCACTCCAAGATTTTTCAGGGAATCTTCAATGTCTCTCTTTACCATTTCAATTGTGTATTTTGTTGGCCAGCCATTATTTTCAATCCATTCTCTTCTACCCAACTTTGTTGCAACATAAACTGTCTCTTTTGTTTCTTTAAGAAATTTCCCAATCAGTTTTTCACTTCTTCCCATGCCATAGACATCAGCAGTATCAATAAAATTTATTCCCATCTCAACCGACCTGTGCAAAATTGCAAGAGCGTCTTTTTCAGATACATCGCCCCAATCACTTCCGCCTAATTGCCATGTTCCCAGTCCTATTTCTGAAACTTTTACGCCTGTTTTACCCAGTGTCCTATATTTCATTCTTTCCTCCTGTTATCTCTTGACAATCAGTTTTAAACATTATTATAATACACTTGAAGGAAATGAAAAAAATTGTAAAGGGATTCACACTTATTGAGATTTTGATTACGATTGCAATTATTGCAATCCTTGCATCTATGCTTCTACCCGTCATAAACAGAGCAAAAGAAAAAGCAAGAGAAGTTTCCTGTATGAACAATCTCAAACAACTCGGCATAATTTTTCTTCTCTATGCTGAGGATAATGATGACTGGTTACCACCCGGTGCCTGGGGAGAAGCCTTTAGAATTCGTGCAGGAGTTAGCATGGTCCTGCAGGATAGATATAAGGTCAAGAAACATCTTGTTACATGTGCTTCAGGAGACATGTATAGACGTTATTATGGAAATCCTGGCTGGACCTGGCCTTCAAGTGGGGATGCCATGATGAGTTATCATTATGTCGGCGGTGATGGGGGTGTTCCACCCACACAGGGTTCTTACTGGTATGGATGGCACAATACATATTTCAACTTAAGCACCCCGCGCAGACCCACACCAAAAACCCGTATAAACGCAAAATGGGCTGACAGAACACCTTTAATGTGGGATATTTCCTACGATGCTGCTGATGTCGCAAGCCATTACTGGTATAAAACCCCTGTGAGTAATCATCCGAATCCTGATGGAACAGCGGCCTTCCAGAATGTTCTTTTTCTTGATGGACATGTTGAAAAGCAGATACTCTCAAATGGTGTTGGAAAGTATCGCTGGGGACACGACTATTACGATTGGTTCTATCTCAATTAACCGCAAGGAAATTTATCAGTTTTTTTGACTAACAATCGTAAAAAAAGTATAATATTTCACGTCAAATTCCTACTTTTCTATGGGAAACAAAAAAATTCCAGAAAGACCGGTTGATTTTATCAGGGAAATTATCAGGGAAGATATTAAAAGCGGAAGATTCGGTGGCAGGGTTCATACTCGATTTCCTCCTGAACCAAATGGCTATCTTCACATTGGCCATGCCAAGGCAATATGCATAAATTTTGACATAGCAAAAGAGTTTGGAGGGAAATGTAATCTGAGGTTCGATGATACAAATCCTGCAAAAGAGGAAGAAGAATATGTTGAGGCAATAAAGCAGGATATCAGATGGCTTGGCTATGACTGGGAAGATAGACTGTATTTTGCTTCTGACTATTTTGAAAAAATGTATGAATATGCAATGATTCTTATCAAAAAGGGTAAGGCATATGTCTGTGATTTGAGTCCTGAAGAGATAAGAGAGTATCGCGGTACTCTCACAGAACCCGGAAAAGAAAGTCCTTACAGACAAAGGAGTATTGAAGAAAATCTTGATCTTTTTGAAAGGATGAGGAAAGGAGAGTTTCCAGAAGGTTCAAAGACATTGAGAGCAAAAATTGATATGAGTTCTCCAAATATTAATTTAAGAGATCCTGTGATGTACAGGATAATAAAAAAAATTCCACACCATCGCACAGAATATAAATGGTGTATTTATCCGACCTATGATTGGGCACATGGGCTTGAAGATTCAATAGAGGGGATAACACATTCACTCTGTTCTCTTGAGTACGAAAACCATAGACCCCTGTATGACTGGTTTCTTGATCAATTAGGTATCTATCATCCCAGACAGATTGAATTTGCCCGTTTAAATATGACCTATACAGTTCTGAGCAAGAGGTACTTATCTGAACTTGTAAAAAGAAAAATTGTCAGAGGATGGGATGATCCCCGCATGCCTACCCTTGCTGGTATGAGACGTGCAGGATACCCACCCGAAGCGATAAGGAAATTCTGCCGCCAGATTGGTGTTGCAAAAACAGACAGTGTCATTGACATTGAGCTCCTTGAACATTTTGTAAGAGAGTGTCTTAATAGGACAGCGCAGCGAAGAATGGTGGTGATTAATCCACTTAAACTTGTGATTGAAAATTATCCCGAAGAAAAAGTAGAAGAACTTGTAGCAATCAATAATCCTGAAAATCCTGATGACGGAACGAGAAAAATTCCTTTTTCAAAGGTTCTCTACATTGAAAAAGATGATTTTATGGAAAACCCTCCTGAGAAGTTTTACCGTCTTGCGCCCGGAAGGGAGGTGCGGCTTCGTTATGCATACTTTGTAAAATGTACAGAGGTTGTGAAAGATGCCAGTGGTAATATTGTTGAAATAAGATGCATCTATGACCCTGGCTCAAGGAATATTTCACAGGATAAAAGAAAATCAAAAGCAATAATTCACTGGGTTTCAGCAAAACATTGTATTGAAATTGAAGTTCGGCTTTACGACAGGCTTTTTATAAAAAAGGATCCTCTTGAGTTTCCTGAAGGCACTGATTTTACGGCTAATCTTAACCCGAATTCTCTCAAAATAATTGAAAACTGCAAGGCTGAACCTTATCTTGCAGGTGCGAAATCTGGAGATAGGTTCCAGTTTGAAAGAATCGGTTACTTTGTCTGCGACCCGGATTCAACACAACAAAAACTGGTTTTTAATAGAACGGTTTCCCTCAAGGATGAGTGGCAAAAGATAAAGAAGTTTTTTACTTCACAGCCTTAAGCCTGCAGAAAATTCCCCATGCCTTCCCACCATTTGTATCAAACGCTATCACAAGTTGATTTTTTCCTTTTTTTACTTGAGTATAAATTTTTGTCTGGTCTCTAATTGCAGGATTTGTTCCAGGACCATAAAAAACTTCTTTTTCGTTTAACCATACTCTTACTGGACCATCGTATCCCAGGGAAAGTACTGCCTTTGATTCAAATTCAAACCATACATCTGATACGAGATAAATTATTCCTGGTTGGGCATTAGATATTTCCCGGGTATCAACAAATCCTGCAAGTGCTGTCCCAGCACCCTGACAAAATATTTTCTGTTTTGCAAATTTCAGTGCGTCCCACGTGTTTGTAAAATCAAGATTTGGAATTTCAAGCAATTCAGAAATGTTCCACTGTTGTACATAATCAAGATCATTCTGCGTTTCTTTTATTTCAACAGTAATTGGTTGGGTCCATGCCATTTCTTCTGCCTGACCCCAGCATTCAAATCTTATATATTCTGCTTCGGGAGGTATTTCAACCTTAATTGAATTTCCATGCACTACCTGAAACCTTTTTCCTGTATTCTGAATTGCTGCAATTTTTTTTGCATTTTCGGTTTCGAGATAGATACTAGTATCACTGCATTCTATGTTCCTGATTACGACGCCGGTGGAACAATAGAAATTGCCTTTCATAACAGCATCAATGATGGATTCTCTATTTTTTTCAGCAAATACCACATTCCAGCCAAGTCCGTAATCGCCTGGTCTGTGGGAATCATCATTTGCAAAACCCCAGACCTTTTTCCCTTTTGATAGAAGTAGATCCCATTTATTGGTGGCATACTGACTTCCATCAAGTCTACCAATAACACCATTATATATTTCAATTCCAAGATATCCTGTCCATTCCATAAGTTTTTCAATCGGACAATGGTCGAATTCATTCTGCCAGTCAGGATGATTTACAACCGCAAAGCCCCTCCCAGTTTGATTAAATATCGCCTGTATCTCATTGAGAATCTTTTGTCTGCTTACGTCAGGAAAAATCTCTTTTTCTGAGTCAATATATAAAAGATGGGGTCCATTAGCAGAAATCTCAACCCCTGGAATCAAGATCATACCTCTATCATTAAGGGTTTCATATTCATTTTCTGTTACAAGCCTATCGTGGTCAGAAAAAGATAGGAAATCATGTTTGAGCTCAGCATACTTATTTATTACATCCTGTGGAGTAAAAACCCCATCACTCCTCGTGGTATGGACATGAAAATTTCCTTTCAGCCATTGACCTTTTTTAAAGTTGTACGGACAATTCACGACTATCATATTTTCCCTCCACTTCCTTCTTCTGCTTTTTTTAAAATCTTACAGGCATTTTCATAAAAGATTTTTTCAATGTCATGTTTTGAAAGAACCTGCTTTTCAGCTGCTTTTTTGAACGCAGCTATCTCTTCATATAAAAAAAAGGTTAGTTTCTCCGCCAGTTCGCCATTAACTTCCTGCATATGGATATCATCAGAAACATCGCCATATAATCCCTTTGGCACAATATTTACATAAATCCCGTTTGTTGTAATTCTTTTCATTCTCATCCTTGTGATCGGCATGTCAGAGCCAAAAAGGATTCTTTCGGTTCCAACACAATCAATTAATTGAAAAAAAATGTTTTCATTTGTATTGGCGCTGATATCAAATAAAATTCTCTTTGTTTTTTTTAAAACTTTAAAAGCATCTCCAGCATCTTCGTCGCAATAAGCCCTACCCGCATGGGCAACAATGAGATGAAGATTTTCATATTTTTCATCTATTTCAATAAGATTTTTCAGATTTTCTGGATTTTTCAATCTATCATCTTTGGGAATATGAAGCATCACAATCCATCCGTTTTTATTATGGACATCAAGATGATGTTTGGGAAAAAAATCAAAAATACTTATCTGGTCAGAAGGTACATTCGGTATCATAGTCATGTAACTTTTGGCTCCCAAAAATCCACCTGTCTTTATTTTTTCTTCTAATTCTTCTGAAGACCATTTTGGATCGCTGAATATAAGCGCAGGGTAACCTGTTTTTTTTGAGCACTCGCATACATAATTGTTGATTTTTTCTAAATTGTTCTCTGGAAGATTTGCAAAGATCAATGGAATAAACTTTTTTCCGGGAAACATCAATTTATATGTCTCAATCAAATCTTCAATAGGATTTTCTCTTGCAACACGTGATGGCCAGCTTACAACTCGTGGGTCCTGCTTTTTTTCTAAAGGATAGTCCTTTTTTCTCCATACATGCGTATGAATATCTATAATTTTTTCTGGCAGGAACCCCTTAATTTTTTCATAAAATTCGATATCACATTGTTTTATTTCTACGAGTTTTTTTCCCATTTTCTTTTCGCTATTTTATATGCTGTGTTTTTCACCAGGGGCTTCATTTTTTCAATCTCTATTCCGGAACCTCTCCAGGAGAGGATTCCTGTCCATACAAGACCTTCTACATAACCAATTTTTTCCCTTGATGGACCGCTTGTCCAGGATGAACCCAGAATTCCGTCAGCACCATATTTTTTTACTGAATTTATCCAGTGCAAAATATTTTGTTCCATTGCCCATGGGGTGCAGATAACATCAAAGCCAGATCTTTTCCATTTTTCAATTCTTGGATAATCAGTAACATCAGGCATATACTCATAGTCATTAAGAATAACATCTTTAGGAAGATTATTCAATGCCCATACAGGGTCATCAAGCCACCCGAGTGAATCACCAGGTTTTCTGAAAAGCATGTCGCACCAGATACTTGCTCTTGTTCCACAATTTTTCAAAATGTTATGAAAAAATGATATAGAGTTTACATAAACCTGGTGGTTTTTGGCATCAGGTTTACATTGACACGAAGGATTGAATCTACCCATCTCATCATAACCGATATTGATAAATTCAGGTTTAAAAATATCAACCACTTTTTCAAGAAACATTTGCATGATTTCAGTTTCTTTCTTTTGACAGTTGGGACAGAGAATATGTTTTGTTTCACAGCAGACAAGTGGTTCTATGTGTAATTTTCTAAGCTCTTCAGCAAATATTTTCATTCTTTTTTCCTCAATAGCATCTTCAATCGGGACAATACCCATCAATGGCTTTTCAAAAATTATTTTTTCAGGACTCAAATATACCATAAACATATTGAAACGAAACCTTGTCAGCACACCCATGGCAAATTTTATTGTCAAATAATCCCAGTTTCTTCCTGATGGGAACATAAGCATTCCTCTTTTTATAATCTCGGGTCTGTCTTCTACATGGCAACAGGGTAAAACAATTCTGTTTTTAGTTTTTACAGCAAGGTCAAGAAATGTTTGAAATGCGTACACGATAGATTGTTTCGTCCCAGTAATAATTACTTCACAAGGATTTATTTCCATTCTGTATGATTGCACATCAGTTTGTGGCTGTAAAACAATTCTTATATTTTTTCCATCAGTTGAACTATTTGGCTTTATTCCAAACTCAAGATTAAGTTGTCTTGAAAAAAGTTGCGTTTCAAATTCTGCATTATTAGGGTAAACAAATACACTTGAATCAAGAACAAAATTTCCCTGTTTCTTGATAAATTTTTCAGGTAAAAATAAAAGGTTTTTTATCCTATCTTCAACATTTTCTTTCAAAGATACAGAAATTTTTCTCTCTGGAATGCTGCAAATTTTTTTCCTGACACATTCTATTTGACTGTCATTTCTCAATTTTTTACAGATGTCAGGTAAAATATGGAATCTATGGACATTGACAATCTCACCGTTTTTATCCAGCATTATTTCAGGTGAATATCCCGCACACTGTCCATTGTCACC
Organism: bacterium; assembly: GCA_026418655.1. Classification (GTDB taxonomy): domain Bacteria; phylum Ratteibacteria; class UBA8468; order B48-G9; family DTJG01; genus DTJG01. The sequence goes on from JAOAAW010000190.1 coordinate 14,303, forward strand.
AGCAATGTATCTTGATACATACTGAATTCCTGAAAATGTAAATATAACTCCTGATTTGTTGTAATGATTTATGTATGCTGCCCAGTTTTCAGAAGGTCTTACAGCAAAACAATCAAGTTCATCATATGGAGGAAAGCCGAGTTCATCAATTCCATCTTCCCGCGGAACTATAAAGCCGATTTTTTCTCTGTGATCATCAGAGTTCCAAACAAAAAAATGCTCAATCTGAAGATTTTTTATTCTGTTTTCGGTATTAATAAGCTTACAGATATAGATAAAATATGGCTTATTCTGTTCAATTTCATACATTTTCTCAAAACGTACGCCATTTTTCTCTATAACACACCAAACCACCACCTTTTTTTTAAGTTTTTGAATCTTTACTGGTTCCGAAAGCGGGATATCATATCCAATAGCATTTTCAGATAAAACTCCAGCTGCACCATCTCTGGCATTTCCTGTTTTCACCCAGCTTGTTATTCCATAAGGGAATTTACTTCTTGCCGCAAGTGAAAAAATTCTTTTTGATAGATATTTGTATCTTTTTTTTTGGTCTGAAATCTGTAAAATTCTTCCATCAAATTCAAGTATTTCAAGAGTGAAAAGTCCATTAGAAACATTGTAAACCGTTTTTTCTTCAGTAGTGATTTTTTTTATCTTCATTGTACCCCCAAGGTTTTAATAAGTTTTTTCTAACAATTGTACCATAAATTCAGTAGCATAATTGTTAATAATTACTCAACGATTTGACATATTGAACAACTTGTTAATAGCCGTGGTATAATAAAATTTAACCATGGGAGGAATTATGGAGCAAAAATTTTTTCATGTGATTGTGGTTATATGTTTTATTTTTTTACAGGCGTCAATCTGTTACTCAAAGGAAATTGTAATAGTTGAGAAAGGGAAGACAAATGCAAAAATTCTTATCTCACCGCAAGCAGGAAATTTTGAACGGCTGGCTGGTGAAGACCTTGCAAAATATATTGAGAAAATGACAGGTGTAAAACCCGAAATAATAAATACAGAACAAGAAATTTTACAAGCACTATCTAAAAAGGATATCCCACTTTTCATTACTGGTTCACTGGCATTGAAAGAAAATGCACAACTGCTGAAAAAACTTGATACAGTGAAAAAGAAAAGCCCAGTATTGCGTGCAGATGCCATTGTAATAAAGACGGATGGTAATAGAATTTATCTTGCGGGAAGTAATGACGAATCTCACTATTATGCGATGGCTGAACTTTTGAGAAGATGGGGATGCAGATTTTTTATGCCGACAGAATTTGGAGAATGTATTCCTGAATATAATCGACTTGCTATTGATGAAATTGATTATTCATATGCACCACCCTTTGAGGTTAGAAAATATTGGATCTCATGGTTGGGAGATACAACAGGAAAAGATCAGTTTATGCGACTGAATATGATGAATAACGAGGTTGTGCCAAGCGGTCATGCGCTTGCAGCCTATACAAAAGATATTGCACCGGGTGGAGACCCTTTTAGGGTTCCGATTTCAGAGAAATCAACAGCTGAACATGTTGCGAAAAAAATTGAAATGGATTATGCGGCAGGAAAAAGAATTTCTCTTGGAATGGAAGATGGTCTTTACAGTTCTGACTCGCCCAAAGATAAAGAATTGATGGCTCTCCAGTGGGATAAATATTTTATGACACCTTCCATGACAGATGCTTTTATGGAGTTTTACAATAATGTTGCTGATATCTTGATGAAAAAATACCCTGAAAGTAAGGCAAAGATTGGTTTTCTCGCATATTCAAATATGACAATTCCACCTGTCAGGGATATTGTTGCAAAAGAACCGCTTGTTGCTTATCTTGCACCGATAGACATTGACCCTATTCATGGGATGGATGATCCTGAATCTCCACCAAGACAGGAATATAAAGAAATGATGTATAAATGGGCAAAGGTGATGCAAGGAAGGGTTGTAATATATGACTATGACCAGGGAATGCTTGTCTGGAGGGATATTCCCAATCCTTCAATTGCTTCCATACGGCAGGATATCAAGCATTACAGGAATGCTGGAATTCTTGGAATAGATACTGAAAGCCGTGGTGCATTCGCAACAATATTTATTAATCTTTATATTCGCGGAAGGTTGATGTGGAATCCTGATGAGAATGTTGATAAACTTATAGAAGAATTTTATCCTATGTTTTATGGTCCGATGGCAAAGCCTATGTCTGAGTACTGGAATTCAATTTTCAAGGCATGGGAGGATACAATAGTTACCGAGCATGAGTATTTTGTTGCGCCTGCAATATATACTGAAGAACTTATCGGTCTCCTTGAGAAAAAACTTGTTGAAGCAGAAAAAATTGCAGAAAAAATTGCAGCAAAAACTCAGAAAACAAGAAATGAAAATCTTTATCTTGAAAGAATGAAATTCACCAGATTAGGTTTTGAGGTCCTAAGGAACTATATGACTATGGTGAAACAGGCAGCAACAAATGTTGATTATGCTTCTGCTGTTTCATTTGGGGAGAAAGGACTTGCGGCAAGGGAACAGCTCACTGCAATGAATGGTATCTTTACCACTTATAAAAAAATAGGTGAACATGGATATGCCTGGTGGCCTGGTGAGGTTCAACAATACAGGGAATTACTTGCTTTAATTGATGGGACAAAAGGCACCCTTGTTAAGAAACTTCCACTTGAATGGGCATTTATGAGAGACCCAGAAAATATTGGACTTAAAGAAAGGTACTACGATTGCCCTATAGATATGTCTTATTGGGAGAAAAATAAAGAAAATTTTAATTTGAAAACAAGAAAAGATTATCCTGAAAAAACCTGGGAAATTGTGAAGACTGACCTTTATCTTCAAGCACAGGGTGTCAGAAGAAAAGACAGGCAGTCAGAACTTGGATATGGCTGGTATAGGACAGAGATTGAATTAGTTCCGTCAGAATTACTTGGCAACATACACATTATGTTCCCTGGATTGTTCAATGAATGCTGGCTTTATGTGAATGGTCGACAAATTGCCCATAGAGAAAACTATAAGTCTCTGTGGTGGTTAAATGATTACAGATTCCAATGGGATGTTAATTTAACAGGAAAATTGAAGCCAGGTAAAAACATTATCGCTCTTAGGATTTATAATCCACATCATTTTGCAGGGATGTTTAGAAGGCCATTTATATACAGAGAAAAATAAGCTTTTTCCAATGCAATTTAAACCGGATTGGCTTGAAACAAAACAGAGACTGAGTGATTTTTGGACAGGTAAATATATCGGAAGACCCTGTGTTGCAATACATGCGCCTGATCCGAAAGACAGCATTTCTCCGCCACCAACACCTGAAAAAGAAGAGGATAGATACCTGAATATAGATTGGTATCTGAAAAATCTTGAATACAGATTCTCTAATAATGCATATATTGGGGAGGCATTACCTTCTGATTCTGTGCTGGCCGGATACACAATTTCTTATGGCGCAAAGGTTAAATTCACTCCGTATACTGTCTGGATTGAACCGCTTGAAAATATTGATATTGAAGACAAAAAAACTTTTGAACTTGATTGGAATAGTTTTGAGATGCAGAGATTTCTCGATTTTTACGCAAAATTTGTTCAAGCAGGCAGCGGGAAATTTTTAGTAGGCCAGCCAGCAATATTGCCGGGAAATGACCTGCTTTCAATGATTATGGGAAGTGAAAAGTTTTTGATATGGCTTGTAGATGAACCAAAAGCAATGAAATCAGCGATTATGAATCTTGCAGGCAACTGGGTTGAGATTGCAAAGAGATTGAACGATATTTATACAGAATATCAGGAAGGTTACGGGATTTGCTGGTTAGGGTTGTGGTGTCCCTATCCATTTATTTCAACACAGTCGGATATTTCCAGTATGCTCTCAACCCGGATGTTTGAAGAGTTTATTGTGCCTGAAATTGAATTGGTTGGTAGGGAACTTGGTCCGGTTGTTTATCATCTTGACGGTCCTGGGGCTTTACATCATATAGATACACTTTGCAAAATTCCTGAAATAAAAATGATTCAGTGGGTACCAGGTGCAGGCAGTACATATTCAGTAGAAAAATGGCTTCCACTTTATAAAAAGATACAGGACTCAGGGAAAATTGTGATGGCTTATGTAATGGAAGAAGAACTTAATTTTTTCATAAAAAGTCTTGACGCAAAACTTTCTTATATTGTTACCTCCTGTAAGTCAAAAAAGGAGGCAGAGCAGCTTTTACTGAAAATTGAGAGATTGTCAGAATAGTCATATTTCTGAAACTTGCGGAATTGTAAGGATTTTATGTTAAAATATATCAAACTTTTGAAAAGGCGAGAAGATGATTGATTACACAAAATATAAACTGAAACCAGCAGATGAGTTGAAGTCCCTGTTAAAAGAAACATCAGATGTTTTTATCCTATGGTGTAAGAAGTGTTATAAGGCATTTGAAAAAGAAGAAGAATCTGAATGCCAAAAATTTATACAAATGTTTGACGAACCTGAGAAAATTAAGGGTTGTGAAGCGATTGATTTTTTGTGCAACAGATATCTTACGGAGAAAAAACTTGCTGAAATTATAGGTTTAGATCATCATGATATTGGTGTTCTTTCATGTGGTTTAGGTATCCAGACAGTTGCAGAAATTGCCGAGAATAAAGGCGTTAGAGTTTTTACCCTTGCAGATACAATCCCCCAGAGCGGAAATGCAACGAGTGTTACTGGATATCATGGTATGGCACTTGGTTCTGAGAAATGCGCTAGCTGTGGACAGTGTTATCTTACGATAACGGCTGGATTGTGTCCGATTGTTGGTTGTGCAAAAAGCTTACTCAATGGTCCCTGTGGCGGAGCAAAGAACGAAAAATGTGAGGTTCTTCCTGAAAAGTCATGTGTATGGATAGAAATATTCAAAAGGATTAAAAAACAAGGAAGAAATTTTGACACCGGTATACAAATCCGGGACAATAACGTATTTACCACCGATGAAAAAAGAAAAGTCTCTTTTTTTTCAATCAGGCGAAGAACTGAGAATTTTTATGGAGGCCTTCATCCATCAGAGAATAAAGACATAACTGAAAATTTAACAATAGAAAAATTTCCTGCTCCAAAATATGTCTATATATTCCTTTCTCAGCATACGGGTTCTCCTTCGTCTTTGCTTGTTAAAGAAGGTGATGTTGTGAAATTAGGTCAAACGATTGGTAAATCGTCAGGACTGATATCAAGTCCTGTCCATTCTTCTGTCTCAGGTAGGGTGATTGGTGTTGAAGAAAAATTTCATCCCACACTTTTGGTAAATTGTCCGGTGGTCATAATAGAAAATGATTTTTCAGACGAAAAAGATGCGTCTATCTGTGGATATGTTGAATGGGAAAAAATGGAAGATGAGGCACTGGTTGAAATTATAAGAGATAAAGGAATCGTTGGACTCGGTGGAGCAATGTTCCCAACCCACGTGAAATTACGAAAGCCAAAAAATCCAATTGATACACTTATGATAAATGGTTGTGAATGTGAACCATATTTGAACGCTGACAACAGATTGATGATTGAATGCACTGAAGAAATTATTGAAGGTATAAAAATTGCAAGAAAAATACTTTCTGTTGATAATGTGATTATAGGCATTGAAAACAATAAACAGGAAGCAATTGAAAAAATTGGTAAAGCAATTGAACGATACCCATGGATTATATTGAAAAAATTGAACACGAAATATCCCCAGGGTGCTGAGAGAATGTTGATCAAAACAACCACAGGAAGACAGGTGCCCGAGGGTGGATTGCCGCTTGATGTTGGAGTTGTTGTGCTTAATGTTGGTACTGTTTTTTCAATTTATCAGGCTATCGTCCATGGATTCCCGCTCATAAAAAGAGTAATTACAGTGTCTGGTTCATTTGAAAAAAAAGGGAATTTTGAAATCCCAATAGGTACACCGTTGAAAGATATTCTTGATTTTTGTGGTGGTGAAAAAGCTTATGATACTGAAAACTATTATCTCAAAATGGGTGGTCCGATGATGGGTGTCGTGCAAGGTGAGTTTGATACAGCAGTTGTAAAGGGTACTACTGGTTATGTATTATTAGAGAAAAACCCTGCTGGAACGTCAGAAGAAAATACCTGCATAAAATGCGGAAGATGTGTCGATGTGTGTCCAATGGAACTGTATCCACTTTATTATGCGTTTTATGGCAAGAATCAACTATGGGAAAAATGTGCTGAGTATAAGGTAAAAAATTGTATTGAATGTGGATGTTGCGAATATATCTGCTCTTCAAAGATATCTCTCATAAGTTTAATCAAAAAGGCAAAGAAAAATGCTTATAACAAAGCTTAAGAGTCAGCAGGAACTTGATAGGTACTTTGATAAAAGAGTGTTTATCTTTAAATGCTATGGTTGCAGTGAAATTTATTTCCCTGAAGAAGAAGTGAATAAACTTATAAAAGAAAAAAATGAAAAAATTACCGGGCTTGTTGAGATTGATTATCTTTGTAATGAAGATTTTGCAAAAAAATATATTGAAAAGAATACTGATGAAATTCAAAATGCTAAAGGAATTATTGTTTTTTCCTGTGGTGTTGGCGTACAGGTTGTTGCAAAAATTTTTGAAAAAAGCATGGTTGTACCAGGTTGTGATACATTCTATCTTAATGGATTTCAGGGATTGACTGTACTTGATTGCGATTGTAATCAGTGTGGACAATGCTATTTGAACTATACCGGCGGGGTTTGTCCGATAACATCCTGTGCAAAGTCCCTTCTGAATGGTCCATGTGGTGGTGCAAAAAACAGAAAATGCGAGGTCAACCCAGAAATCGATTGTGGGTGGATTTTGATATATGAGAGGTTGAAAAAAATTAATAAGGAATCAATACTGAAAGAGAAGAATTATTTTGTCAGAGATTTTGAGAAAATAATAAAAGGGATTTAATATGGAAAAAATGAATTTTTCTGAAAAACTTAAGGAAGGAAAATTTGTCATAACTTCTGAGATTGGTCCACCAAAAGGAACAAATATTGAACCTCATCTTAAAGAAGCAGAACATATAAAAGATAGGATAGATGCTTTTAATGTGACGGATTTACAAAGTTCAGTAATGAGACTTGGTTCTCTTGCAACCTGTCGGCTTCTTATAGAGAGGGGACTTGAGCCAGTATTTCAGATTACCTGCAGGGATAGAAACAGATTAGCATTACAATCTGACTTGCTCAGTGCTTATGTACTTGGTGTGAGAAATGTTTTGTGTCTTACAGGAGACCATACAACTCTTGGTGACCATCCTGATGCAAAACCAGTTTTTGACCTTGATGCTGTTTCCTTATTGAAAGTTGCAACAGACCTGATGAATGGAAAAGATATGAAAGGTAATGAACTTGACGGAAGACCAGAGTTTTTCCTTGGGGCTGTGGTGAGTCCGGGGTATGAACCAATTGAATTACAGTTGATTAAAATGGAAAAGAAAATTGAAGCGGGCGCAAAATTTTTTCAAACCCAGGCAGTGTATGACCTTTCAAGTTTTGAACGATTTATGAAATCTATTGAGAAATATAAGGTCCCTGTTCTTGGCGGGATAGTGCTTTTGAAATCTGCAGGAATGGCCAAATATATGAATGAAAAGGTTGCAGGTGTGAGTGTTCCCGACAGATATATCAAAATGATGGCAGAGGCAAAGAAAGAAGAAAGAGTCAAAACAAGTGTTAAGATTGCAGCTGAGTTGATAAAAGGTATGAAAGATATGTGCCAGGGAATACATATTATGCCGCTTGGCTGGGAAAAATATGTCCCTGATGTCCTGGAAGCATCCGGATTTTAGAATGCCTGTAAAGTTGATAGATGGATCTGATAGAATAATAAACACGCTGAGAATTTCGATCACCGGTAAATGTAATCTTAACTGCATTTATTGTAAAAAAAAT
>JAOAAW010000209.1 GCA_026418655.1 bacterium
CTCGATACTGATTATCATTCTGCAACTCTTTGCAAGGGAAGCCCGGGGATACTGCATGGTAGTTTAAGTTATGTCCTTCAAGATGAAAGTGGACAGATTCATCCTACCCACTCAATTTCTGCTGGTCTTGATTATCCCGGAACAGGGCCTGAGCACAGTTTTTATAAGGATACAGGCAGGGCAGAATATTATGCGGTTACAGACCAGCAGGTTTTGCATGCATTTCATGTATTGAGTGAAACAGAGGGCATAACTCCTGCGCTTGAGTCAGCACATGCCATTGCGTATCTTATTGAGAATAAAGATAGATTTAATCCTGATAACATCGTTGTTGTGTGCCTTTCCGGTAGAGGTGATAAGGATGTTGCTGAAGTTGCAAGAATAGAAGGGGTTTCTTTATGACTGTAAAGGAACGTTTTGAATATCTTAAACAGGAAAACAGAAAAGCACTTATAGTATATCTCACGGCTGGATGTCCTGATATTTCATTTACAGAAAACTTTGCTCTGCGACTTCAGGAATCAGGTGTTGACCTTATTGAAATAGGGGTGCCTTTTTCGGATCCGATAGCGGATGGTCCAGTAATACAGCAGGCATCCCAGTTGGCTCTTGAAAATAAGGTAAATCTTGAGTCAATATTTGAAATGTGCCATAGATTGAAATCAAAAATTTCTATTCCTTACCTTCTAATGAGTTATTTCAACCCTGTTTTCAGGTACGGAATAGAAAATTTTGCGGAAAAATGCAATAGATGTGGTGTTTCAGGAGTTATTATTCCTGATTTGCCTTTCGAAGAATCAATATCTTTTAGAACAAAACTTAACCAATATGGTATAGACCAAATACTATTCATCAGCTCAACCACTTCCTTACAAAGGCGGAAAAAGATTCTGAAATCGGCAAAAGGGTTTATTTATTATATTGCTGTTCATGGTGTAACAGGTGTCAGGGATGTATTGCCTGATGAAACTTACCGGGATGTTAAAAAACTCAGGGAGGAATCAAAGGTTCCTGTGGCTGTTGGTTTTGGGATTTCAAATCAACAACAGGTGCAACGTCTCAGGGAGTGCGCAGATGGCATCATTATAGGCAGTTATGTGATGAAGGAAATAATGGCAGGCAATCACGAATTACTCCTGAAGACCCTTAAAAATTTTCATGATATCCTCAAAAGTGGATAAAAATTTTTTCCTAGGTCGCTTCAAAATCATTTGACCCGTTAGGAATTTTACGGTTATAATTACTTGTATGGTAAAAAAGAATAGACCTAAAACCGGTAGGAAATCCGGAAAAAAATGGCTGTGGATTTTTATCGTTTTTATCCTTATTGCAGGTGGTTCTTATATTGGGTACAGCAGGTACATTGCATATCAGAAATATCTTGCTGAACAGAAGGCAAAGGAAGAAGAATTGAGAAAACAGCAGCTTGCAGAAGAGCAAAAACGCAAGGAGATAGAACAGGCAAAAAAGATGTTTGATGAATTGATAGGACGTATGAAGGATGCTTTATCTAAGAGGGATTATAATCTTTTAAAAGAACTTGCAGAGAAGGCAAGGCAGTTAGCACTGAAATATAACTTCTCAGTGGATGAAATCGATCGTATTTTAAGACAGATGCAGATTGAGATTGCAATGGCAATGCTTGGTAAACTTGAAAAGATAACCGATCCATACGCGCATATGTATATAAGAAACGAGTTAAAAAAGATTCCAAGATATCCTGAGATTGCAAAAAGATGGGATAGATTGATGAAAAAGACCTTCCAGGATGAATATACTGTTCTTCTTGATCTTGCAGAGCGCACAGTGATAAGGGTTGAAAACGGTGAAAGTCCGGAGATGAATTACATTCTTTCAAAAGGATATCTGAAAAAGGCAAAATCTATTGTCAATGCGGGTAAAGCTGTCCAGGATACCAGCCGGGAAAATCAGTTATTGCAAAAACAGAGTGAGTCTTACCTTTCAAGTATTGGAAAAAGTTTCCAGCCAGGAAGTCTATATCGCTGAAGAAATGGACAGAATAATCAATATCGGAATTATTGGGTTTGGTGTTGTTGGCAGTCATACAGCGCTGGCTTTGCACAGAAAGAGAAAAATATTTTCATCCTATAATGGAGTGGAATTCCGGATAAAGAAAATTTGCGAGATTAACTGGGATACACAAAGGGAATGGATGCCGCCGAAGAATTTGAGAACAGAAGATTACAGAGAAATTGTTAATGATCCAGACATACACATTGTTGTTGAATTAATTGGTAAATTTCAGCCAGCATACAATATAATCAGGGAAAGCCTCAAAAATGGTAAAGCAGTGGTTACTGCAAATAAATTTTTACTTTCCAGAAAATTGCTTGAACTTATCACCCTTGCTAATGAAAACAAAACATACCTGGGTTTTGAAGCAAGCGTTGCTGGTGCTATTCCGATAATAAAAGGATTGAAAGAAAGTTTTTCCGCAAACAGAATCACTTCAATTATTGGCATTCTCAATGGAACGACAAATTTTATACTTTCATCCATGACAGCAAAAAAACAGGATTTTAAGGATGCCTTACTTATTGCTCAGAAACTTGGTTATGCAGAAAGTGATCCATCTCTTGATATTTCAGGAAGGGATAGTGCACAAAAACTTGCTATAATATCGACCTATGCGTTTCACTGTTCTATATCAGATGAGGATTTTTTGATTGAAGGAATTGATAAGGTTGGATCTGATGATATTGAATTTGCCTCAGAATTGGGATACAAAATTAAACTACTGGCTATAGCAAAAAGATTGAATGATTCGGTTTCTCTCAGGGTACATCCTGCTCTTATTCCTCAGGGGCATATGCTTGCAGATGTAGAAGATGTGTATAATGCAGTGTACCTTCAGGGAGATCTTTTTGGTGAATCTCTTTTGTATGGTGAGGGCGCTGGTGGCAAAGCTGCTTCAAGTGCGGTTCTGGCAGACATTATTGAAATCGGGAAAAAGATATCATCAGAAGCACATTTTTCTGAAAAATTTACGATTGAACCGAGAATTGCGGTTCAACCTGTTGATAGAATTGAAACAAAGTATTACCTTCGTTTTACAGCTCTTGACAGGCCCGGGGTTCTTGCGAAAATCGCAGAAGTTCTTGGTAGAAACAAGATAAGTATTGCTTCTGTTATTCAAAAAGGGCAAAACCCTGAATGTGCTGTGCCGATTGTTATGCTAACACACAGGGCAACAGAGAAGAATGTTAAAAACGCAATAAAACAAATTGATAGACTCTCCTGTATAAAGAAACAAACACAAATTCTTCGGGTTGAAGAATAATTTTTCCTACTGAATATGATAAAGAAAATTAAAGTTTCTGTTCCGGGTTGTATAGGTAATCTCGGAAGTGGATTTGATTGTATGGGTTTGAGTATAAGATGTTTTAATAAATTTACATTTGAGCCATCAGATAATTTATCCATTTCTGTTTCAACCGCGGGAATAGAAAGAAATCAAAAAAATTTGTGTTTCCAATCCTTCAAGAAGGCCTGCAATTTTCTTGGAACTTCTATTCCGACAATCAGAATAAGAATTGATGCAAATATTCCTCCAGGTGCAGGACTCGGAAGCAGCGGTACTGCTGTTATTGCAGGTACAGTTGCAGCATTTTTGTTTTCGGGCCAAAAGATTGATATTCAGAAACTATTCAGGATTGCAAAACGGATGGAAGGACATCTTGATAATATTGCAGCAAGTTTTCTGGGCGGTCTTGTTGTTGTGGCCGAACAGGATGAATCTATAATATGGAAAAGGTTCAATGTTCCACCCGAAATAACAATAGTTTTTTTTATACCCGAGATGTCGTGTAGTACAAAAGAGGCAAGAAAGGTGCTTCCGAAAAAAATTCTGCTGAAGGATGCTGTTTTTAACCTTTCAAGGGTAAGTCTCATTCCATCTTCGATTATGGAGAAAAATAAGAAGCTTCTTCCTGTTGCCCTCAATGACAGGCTTCATCAGCCATATAGAAAGAATCTATATCCTGTCTCTTATACACATCT
>JAOAAW010000102.1 GCA_026418655.1 bacterium
TTTGAATGTGGAAATGGCAAAAATTTTAAGAAGGTTGGCAAAAACAAATACAGATGTGAAGTCGTCGGAGATAAAAAGGTCTACTGCTATTATTTTTGTTTTGATATCGAAAATACTTCACGGAAAACGCAAGCTTTTGAAATTGGTATATGGAATGATCCTGATGTTGATGATGTCCAGGGCTTCATCTCCCATTTTCCAACAACAATATGGATATCTACCCCTGATGGTAAAAGGTTTCAGGCTCTTGAATATTCATTGTGCAGGGTTAAAAATGACCATATTGAGATTTCTATTATTTTGAATGGTGGAGAAAAAAGAAGAATAACCAATAACTGGCCATGCTATTATTCTGAAACATCTAACTTTTTGAAAAAACTTGTGGAAGAAAGAAAAAATTGTGAGATTTTCATTGTCGGGAAATCAGCAGGAAACAGAGATATTGTTGGTATCAGGACAGGAAAAAAAGAAAAACCAAGAATTTTGTGTCTTGCCGGACAGCATCCGATAGAATTTCCGGGTATATGGGCAATCAGAGGTATTGCGGATTTTATCACCTCAGGACTTCCAGAAGCAGAAAAATTGAGAGAGAATTTTTATTTTGAGGTAATACCAATAGTCAATCCTGATGGAAATGTTGCAGGCAGGAACTGTTTCACGGATGAAAGAATTGACCTTTATCAGGTTTTTGGCGAAAATCCTGATGCAGAAGAACCATTATCAACAGAAGGTAAAATCTTATGGAAATGGGCTACAGATCCTGTGGCTGATTTATGGATAAATTTTCATTGTTATTTGGGCTGGAGAACAAACAGTGAGTATCCTTATGATGGCTGGTATCAGGTTCCTTATGAAACCTTTTCTGACCCTGAAAAAAGAAAAATATATGCAGTATTATGTGATACATTGCGGCTTATGACAGACGCACCATCTACATCCATTGAACCTGAAATGCACTGGCTAAATAGTTTTGAGTATCAGCTTGCGAGAAGATTTAATATCCCGCATGTTTTTTATGAAATCAATGGTGGTACTGCTGGACCTTTTCAATCAATGAAAAGAGGACTCAATGTTTTCATACAGGCAATGAGAACTTTTGACTTTTATTCAAGGAACAGATGAAATGGACGAGAGAATCAAAAAGTTTCTTATGGCAGAATATCATAATCCCTTTGAAATACTCTCCTGGCAAAATCATGGTGGGAAATTTTTGTTAAGAGTTTTTGTTCCAGACGCAAAAAAAGTTTCTATTGTAAATATGGAAGATGGGAAATTGTTTCAGCTTGAAAAAGTTGATAAAGACATTTTTGAGAGAGTTTTTGACTCAAGTTTTATGTACAAAATTGAAGCAGAGTTTTCTGATGGCAGGAAAAAAAGTTTTTTTGATGCATATTATTTCAATTGCTCAATCTTTGGAGAAATGGACCTGTATTTATTCAACGAAGGGAACCATCAGGAAATTTTTAAGAAAATGGGCGCTGTACACAGAATTATCAATGGGATAGAGGGTTTTAATTTTTCGGTATGGGCTCCCAACGCAAAAAGGGTAAGCGTTGTGGGAGATTTCAGCAGCTGGGATGGAAGGATGCATCAGATGAGAGTTTTAGGAAACTCTGGCATATGGGAAATTTTTGTTCCTGAAATTCCTGCTGGAAGCAATTATAAGTATGAAATTCTGACAAATCAGAACCAATTGTTGATGAAATCAGATCCATATGGCAAATATTTTGAAATAAGGCCCAAAACTGCCTCAATTACCTGGAAAAGCGATTATAAATGGCAGGATGATAATTTTATTTCAAAAAATAAAGACCTTATAAATCTACCGCTGTGTATCTA
>JAOAAW010000124.1 GCA_026418655.1 bacterium
TGCAAACACCGGTTCTCTTTCCAAGGATTTCAGCCATAAGTGCATTTAAATCTCCATCCTTTGCAATAGCATGTCCATGTCCGCGGTGTGTACTGGTAATATAGTCATCTGGATTCAGACTTGATATTACTCCTACTGCTACTGCTTCCATTCCTGCATAAAGATGTGAGCCGCCCTCTGCAATGTTTTTTGCAAGCAATTCCATGATTTTATCCTCGAATTGCCTGATTTCCATCATTTGTCTGAGAATTTTTGCGGCTTCATCTTTTGTTGGGACATACATTTAATTCTCCTTTTTTAAGGATTTACAATTATCTTTAAAACCTTTCTTTCCTCAGCTTCTTTTAATCCTTGATGGAGGTCTTCTAACTTTATTTTCTTACTGATATATTTATCAATACTAAATTTTCCAGAGGCAACCATTTCAATAGCTATTTTATTTTGTAGCGGGGTTGAACCATGAGTGCCGATTATAAAACTTTCCCCATAGTGAAGTATATTTGTGTTTAATCTTGCAAATGGAGATTCTTTTGGTAGCCCTCCAAAAAAATTTACTGAACCTCTTTTAGAGACGAGTTCCAGAGATTGTTCCTGTGCTTCAGGAGTACCCACGGCAACAATAACCCGATCTGCCATTTTCCCATCTGTGATATCTCTGATAAACTCTTTTAGATTTTTCTCCTTTGAATTTATTATCGTTGCTCCTGTAAAGGAAGCCATATCAAGTCTTTGTTGTGCCACATCGGCAAGAATCACCTTTGCTGCACCGATATTTTTTGCCAGTTCTGCATGAAGACAACCGATGGGACCTGCTCCGATGATTAGCACTGTATCTCCAATCTCAACCCTGCTGAGTTGCTGCCCATTAATGACACAAGCAAGAGGCTCTGCCAGTGCAGCGTGATCAAAACTCATATCGCCTGGTATTTTATTTACACATCCATTTTTTACTGCAATTTCCGGAATAATCATATATTGAGCGAAACCACCATCAAAGTGATAACCTATTGCCTTAAGGTTGTCACACATTGTCTGCCAACCCTTTCTGCAGTAGTAACAATTGCCGCAAGGTATGGCCGGTGCCACAGCGACCCTGTCTCCTTCTCTATAATCCGAAATTCCCCTTCCTATTTTTTCAACCACTCCACTTAATTCATGACCTGTAACCCTCGGAAAAACTATATGCTTATGACCATGATGAAAAACCTTTATATCTGTTCCGCAGATAGCGCAACTTTTCACCCTTATGAGGATTTCATTGTCTCCTGGGGAAGGAATTTCTCTATCTTCAAGTGCAAGATTTTCAATACCTTTAAGTACTGCCGCCAATGGCATTTCCTCCTCCTGATACAAAAGATTCAAAAAA
Source organism: bacterium (assembly GCA_026418655.1). Taxonomy (GTDB): domain Bacteria; phylum Ratteibacteria; class UBA8468; order B48-G9; family DTJG01; genus DTJG01. The sequence continues at coordinate 1,367 of JAOAAW010000124.1, forward strand.
TTATAACATTTTTTCTCGCAGTTTCCAAAATTCTGTGTATTTTTGTTTTACGCGATTAAAAAGAGATGTGTCTGGAGAAAGTCCAGAAACCTCTGCAAGTACATAATTGATACCATAGTTGTCTAATAAAAATCTGAGTTTCTGGCTTTCAGGATCAGATGGTTCATTATAGTGTAAACAGCATACAGCAAAGAAACAAATAGTTTCAGGACAAATATTTTGTTGCTCACAAAGTTTAGCCGCTCCAATTATTCTATCTTCCTTACCCAGTTTTCTTATTGGTTCTCTCCCAACTCTTGCTATCGTATCACCAAGCGCTTTTTTTGAAAACCTTACAAGTAGGTCACTGTAATAATTATCAATTTCTTCATTTTGTAGACCATATTTACTATGTATTGCTTTTTTGATTTCGGTATATGCCAGATGAACAAGATTTTTGATTTTTTCATCCAGAACGGCTTCCCATACAAATTTATATCCTTTCAAATATCCAGCGTATGCAAATGCCGCATGCGTAAAATTATGCACAAAAAGTTTCATTACCTCATAGATTTCAATGTTCTCGACAAATAGAAAATTTTTAATTTTAGGCGGTACTCCTTTAAACATGTTTCTGGCAACTGGCATGCTTTTATAAGGTTCTGCCAGAACTATCAATGGATATTGCTTTTTTAGCTCTTCAGGTACAACAGGAATCATTCTGCTGAGAACTGTTTCCACAAGTCCAACTTTATTCAAGAAATAATCAATGGCATTAGAATCGAGTGATTCCGCTATCCACTGTTTCAGAACCGTTGATGCACTTTTCATATTTTCGCCGATAATTATATTTAAGAAAGCATTGGGAGATTTAATGGACTTTTCCTCAATAACTTTTTTTAAAATGGGAATAAGACCTTTAACGTTATTAACACCTACAGAAAAACTGATAAGGTCTATTTCTTTCGCTATATTTAGAATTTTTTCCAGTTCGTGAATCTTAACACCTGACACATTCCTGATCATGATCTTTTCAGTTTCTTCGGCCACTAACCACAGTGGATACTCCTTGTCGGTATTCAGAATATCAATAATGTAATCAACAACGTCCACGAACACCGTGTGATAGCCGGATTCATAATAAAGTTGCCCAAAAAAACCTCTTCCTATGTTTCCAGCACCAAAATGTAGTATTTTTTTTCTATTCATTGGTTTTTATTTTAGCACCAAAACGTTTTATCAATAAAATTTTTGTGGTAGAATATAGCTTTATATGGGGCAGTAGCTCAGATAGGAGAGCGCCAGAATCGCACTCTGGAGGTCGCCGGTTCAACTCCGGTCTGCTCCATATAGTCGGGGATTACAAATGAAAAAATTGGTACTTGTTTCTAATGATGACGGAATTTTTGCAGAGGGCTTAACGGTTCTGTGTAAGACCTTATTAAACGTTTTTGATGTTGTGGTTGTTGCGCCTGATTCAGAAAGGAGCAATGTTGGACATGCTATAACCCTTAGTTTACCCTTGAGAGTTGAAGCACTAAAAATCCCAGCAGGAATAACAGGGTACAGTGTTAATGGGATGCCTGCAGATTGCATTAAGATTGCTGTTTCAAGCTTGTTAAATAGAAAACCGGATATAGTGATTTCAGGGATAAATCTGGGCTCAAATCTTGGCATAGATGTCCTGTATTCTGGAACGGTTTCAGCTGCCACTGAAGCCGCAATCCTCGGAATTCCTGCATTTGCAATTTCACTTGATAGTCTGGAAGATCCAGATTTTTCATATGCGGCTTTTTTTGCATTAACCTTGGCAGAGAAGGTTATTAACAACGGACTTCCTGAAAACACGGTTTTAAATGTCAATGTTCCTCAGGGAAAACCATCTGGGGTACGAGTAGTTCCATTAAGTAGAGCAAGATACAGAGAATATTATGAAAAAAGAATTAATCCTCGTAAGAAAACATATTACTGGTTAGCAGGAGAATTTATGGAAGAAACTGATGTGGGAGATTCAGATACGCGAGCATTAAAAGAAGGATTCATAACCATAACACCCTTGAAAATTGATATGACGAACTACGAATGCATAGAAATATTTTCCAGATGGAAATTTGACGATATATAACGTGGGGGTACTATGTCTATTACTTTGAGACCAAATAATAGAAAAAGGAAAAAGGTTCATGGATTCAGAAAAAGAATGAGTACTGTTTCGGGAAGAAAAATATTATCAAGAAGACGAAGAAAAGGAAGGAAAGAGCTATCTGCATGAAAAAACAGATATTTGATATTCTGAAAAACGGAAGGAGATTCGAAACTGAAAACTTCATATTCTATATAAAAGGAGTTGATGATAATTTTTTGAAGGTGTGTTTCCAGATAAATAGGAGTTATGCGAGTTCTGTCGTCAGGAACCGTATTAAAAGAATCTTCAGGGATTTAATAAGAGAAACCCTCGGGAAAGGCAATCTTGTAATCAGAGCAAAAAATTGTTGTAAAAATCTGACACTGAAGGATATAAATGAAGAATGGGAAAAAATATTAAAACAAATTTCTTAATATTTATCGTGATTTTTTTGTTAAAATTTTATCAGATTGTGATATCTCCTATTTTTGGACAAACCTGTAGATTCTATCCAAGTTGTTCAGAATATCTTATAAATGGGATTGAAAATTTTGGTATTGGTAAGGGTTTGTTTTTATTTTTAAAAAGAATAATAAAATGCCATCCTTTTCATCCAGGAGGATACGATCCTTTACCTGAAGGAAATCGCAAATGAAAGAAGAAACAAGAATTATTATTGCTTTTGGTTTAGCACTTCTTGTTATAATGTTTTTTAGTATGACTTCGCCAAAAAATCGTTCTTCAGAAAATGAACAACCGAGAAGTATTGAACAACCTGTCTTTGAAAATATACAAAGTCAGGAGCTTCCCGAAATTTCAGAAAAAATGGTCGAGATTAAGAACAATTTTTATACTGCCTCAATAGACCTGCTTGGTGGTAAAATCGTTTATTTCGCATTAAATCAATATAAAAGACCTGGAGAGGAGAATTTTTTGTTTTTCCAGAAAGGAAACACACTCCTGGATATGGTTGGTGGAGAAACCATACAACAGGAGTATAGGGTTGTCTCTCCTGCAATGAAGGATACCCTTGTTATGAGGACAATAAAAAATGGAATAGAATTTGAAAAAGTTATTCAATATGCCTCTTCAAGATATTCAATGGATGTTGTGTTAAGGCAAAGAAATGCTACCAACAAAACAGTCAATGTCCACGGAATTACCATTTCCCTCGGATCCATCTTCTTAAACAAGAGACATCCCGAGGATGTAACAATGGAGTTCATGGTTTTGAATGGCAATAAGCCAACGAGATTTAATATCGCGAGACAGATGAAGGAAAAAATACCAGGTACTATCTGCGTGGTCAAAACAAGATACCAGATGTATTACTTCAAATCGGATCAACCGGTAGAATTTTATGTTGAAAATAAAGATTCAAAAATAAATTGGGGTTTTTATATTCACCCATTTGATCTCAGTGCAGGACAGGAATGGAAATTTCCATTTGTTCTTTACATTGGCCCATCTGACTATTTCGTGGCAAGAAATGAAATTCACAATATAAAAGTTTTTGGTACGGGTTTTTTTGTTTCTATGGGAAGATTAATTTTCTATATATTGAGCATGATCCACAGAATCGTTCCAAATTGGGGTCTGGCTATTATTATGCTGACAATTCTGATAAAGATAATTTTCTTTCCATTGACAAGAAGCAGTTTACGTTCCATGAAACAAATGCAGAAACTCAGACCCTACCTTCAGGATATACAAAAAAAGTATAAAGAAAATCCTCAAATGATGCAGAAAGAAATTATGAATCTTTATAAAACATATAAGATAAATCCGTTTAGTGGATGTCTTCCCATGCTTGTTCAAATTCCAATTTTTGTGGGTTTTTTTCTTGCTTTAAGAAATTCAATTTTTCTGAGAGGAAGCGGTTTCATTTTATGGATAAAGGATCTTTCACTGCCAGATACGGTGGCCATGATAGGTGCCATTCCGGTCAATATACTGCCAATTTTAATGTTCATAACATCATTTTTACAGCAAAGGATGACCCCTGCTGTCGACCAATCGCAAAAGATTATGAATGTTATGTTACCTCTTATGATGCTTGTCTTATTTTATAATTTCTCCTCTGGTCTTTTACTATATTGGGTAACAATGAATCTGGCAGGTCTAATTGAGCAGTATTACATTTACAAATTTTCGAAGAAGTGATCGATCTTGATTTTATCTAATAATAATTTTGCTGCTTTCATTTCTGCTTCTTTTTTTGTTTTTCCTGTTGCTCTTGCTTTAAGCCTTGTTCCTGTGATTGATACTGTGATTACGAATGTTCTTTTGTGTGGTGGTCCGTATATTCTCTCAACTTTGTAATAGGGTATGGTACCAAATTTATCATGTACGATTTTCCTCAATAGCCCCTTCTGATCATGCAACGGTTCGATTCGTGCGCTTAAAATAAATTTTTTAATAAATCTTTTTGCTGGTCCAAAACCACCATCAAGATAAATTGCACCGATGAGAGATTCAACAGCCTGATCCAAACGCGGTTCTACAAGTCCGATGTGTCTCAGTCCTTTTGCAAGTGATAATTTTTTTCCTAATTCATTAAGAAAATTTCTATTGACATATGCGGATTTCAATTCTGTTAAGAATTGCTCGTTTTCATTCGGTTTTTTCTTAAATATTTCAACAGATACAACAAAATTTAAGATGGCATCTCCGAGAAATTCCAATCTTTCGTTTGATTCAACACCAGTTTGATGTGCATATGATGAATGGGTTAAAGCGGTAATAAGAAGTTCCCGATTTTTGAACCGATATTCACATCTACTCTCAATTTTGCTTAATACCTGCAAAGACATATCCCTATTAAAATGAGGAATGCCAAACTTATTCCTGTTTCTCCTATCTGTGCATAAATGGAACTGTTGGGTATTATCTCAGGTAACTCTATTTCCATGATACCATCCATCAACAAGTGCTGTCCATTTTTTTCAAGCATTCTGATATTGCCATTAGGCGTTGAAAAACCAGTTATTCCAGTCGTTGAAACCTGAATTACGGTTCTACCTGTTTCTATCG
>JAOAAW010000147.1 GCA_026418655.1 bacterium
TTGATACCGCAGGAAAGATTTCTTCGAGAACAGAAATTTCTGATGGTTCCAGTGGCGCACCGCCATCGCCTTCGCAACAGCAAAATCCTCTGCATGCGGATATATCGCAGGAAAAATGTGTTTCTATAATTTCAGAACTCACCAGAACCTTTCCAATTAAAATCATATTCACCAGTAGATATAGCGCGTGAATAATTCTCTCTCTATTCTGTTAAGTTTTGAAACATCCCTTATGATATACCTGTCCTCAAAAATATCAATCAATATCTTCCCGTTTTTCCCGAAATCAAAAGCAAATCGTGTTTCCCATCTCATTGAAAACTGCCTTGAACCCTTATCAGTTTCAACATCAAAAAATAAAAGTCCAAAGGCAAATTTAATGGAATTGATGGATAAAATCTCAAAATGAAAATATTGTTTCCTCAGTGCTTCCTCTATGAGTTTTTTTGATTGTTCAGGGAGCCTGTCGAGATCTTCAATCATTCCTATTTCGTATTCCCTCTCCCTTTCGTCATAACAAAAAAGAGAAATATATTTATTAGGATTTGAAATAGGAAACGCAGCTACAGCAAAAACACCGCGATAAAGAGTACCGTCTTCCAGCTGAACATGAATTGTCTCAAAAGTCCCGCGAAAAATTTTTATCTTCTCGGGGTCAAGAAAAACAATCTCAGGCCTTTCAACTTTTTCTTCTTCCATCTATTTTACCTCTGTTTCAATGCTTGTCAGTCTGGTTTGCATTATAACAAGCCGATAATACACGCCTTTCTTTTCCATTAGTTGCTGATGCGTTCCGGTTTCAACAATTCTTCCATTATCAATAACAAGAATCTTGTCTGCTCCACGTAAAGTAGAAAGTCTGTGTGCAATTGCTATGGTTGTTCTATTTTTGCACAGAATTGACAATGCATCCTGAATTTTTTTCTCACTTTCAGTGTCCACAGAAGATGTTGCTTCATCAAGAATTAATATTGGTGGATCGCATAGCAATGCACGAGCAATACCTATCCTTTGTTTCTCACCGCCGGATATTCCTGCTCCATGTTCTCTCAAATATAGGTCGTATCCCATGGGCAATTTCATTATAAAATCATGGCAGTTTGCTGCTTTTGATGCATTCAAAATCTCTCTGAATGTGGCATCTGGCTTTCCATATCGGATATTTTCTGCAATACTTGCCCTGAATAAAAAGGGTTCCTGCAAAACTAGGCCAATCTGTCTTCTTAAATCATACGACGAAATATCCCTTATATCTTTACCATCAATGTAAATTGCACCACTTTGTACATCATAAAACCTGCATATGAGACTTACAAGAGTTGTTTTTCCTGAACCACTCTTACCAACAATACCGACAAGTTGACCTGGTTCAATTTCAAATGAGACATCTTTTATAACTGGCTGGTATGGGTCGTATCCAAAGGTGACATGTTCAAATTTTATATGTCCCTTTATTTTTGGCATACGGATTGCATTCGGTGAGTCTTTCAACTGAGGTTCTGTATCAAAAATTTCAAAAATTCTGTGGCTTGCAGTTATAAACTGACTTACCCAGTTTGACATTAAGGCAAGTTGTGAAAGTGGCCCATAAAACATACCTGTATAACTCAAAAAAGCCATTAATTGTCCAAGAGTAAATCCTTGATTTTCAAGAAC
>JAOAAW010000157.1 GCA_026418655.1 bacterium
TTCTCTCACAATTGTTTCAAGTGAAATTTTTGATGCATCCACCGTACATATCTGCCCCTTAAAATTGAGCTTCTTTGCGAATTCCTCTGGTTCTTTTGACGAATTAAGTAAAATCGTTCCACTTTCAGGATTCAGTCCAGATATTACATCAACCTGGTCAATCAGGGATACATCAAGCACAACTACAACATCAGGATTTAAAATCGGTCCATGTGTTCTTATGGGTTTTGAGCTTATTCTATTAAAAGAGACGACCGGAGCACCCATTCTTTCTGGACCATACTCGGGAAATGCCTGAACATATTTTCCTGTTGAGCAGGCCGCATCTCCGAAAAGCAATGCCGCGGTTTTTGCACCTTGTCCGCCACGGCCGTGCCATCTTATCTCAAACATTTCCTTCATGGTTTATCTCCTTTTGATAGAGTAAAATTAAGGAACTGATAAAACCAATCTCAAAAATACTAACAACTATACCCTTATAGGTAATCCATACCACCGATTGTATATTATTATAGACCCTTTCCGGTAAATAAACAAGCAAGGCAATCGCAGAAAAATAAAAAAAAGAAAGTATTATTATCTTATCCAAGTTTTTCTTACTGAATATAATAGCCGTTTTTATTGAATGGATTATTCCTGAATTTTCGCTGAAAAGTACAATTGGAGCAAAAAGAGACAATACAAAGTAATATGTGGGGAAGGCAAACCAGATCAACCATAACACCACGATAGCTGTTGCTGCTGGTATTGAAATTCCACTTGTTGCTTTAACAACAAGTGTAAATAGTCCAGCAAGGATAATAACGAAAAATATGAATACAATCTTTATGAAAAGAAATCTGAGAAAAAAAATAAAACCACTTGATATAAACATATCTAAAGTTAACCTTGTGCCAAAAAGAGTTTTCTTCAATGAACCGTAAATACTGCATGTGAGGAAATTTTCAATAAGCAAAACAAGCAGCAGATATAGAACCTGGTTTTGCTGGTTAACTTTTGAAAAAATATATTCAATAATATTTATCAAAAATAATGTCGAAAAGAAAACAACTGCAAATAACTTAAACTTATCCCCTGTCAGGTTGAATCCGGATTTTACAATATTCAGAATACTAATCATTTGGAATTTTTTACTGCATTGGTAAGGAATTCCTTAACTTTCTCTATTTCAATATCATATATTTTTCGAGTTTTCCTTTCAAGTATTTCAATTTTTCCCTGAGCCAATTTCCTCCCGATAGTAATTCTAAAAGGAATTCCAAGAAGGTCTGCGTCTGCAAATTTAACCCCAGCAGATTCTTCTCTATCATCAAAAAGTACATCAATTTTTTCCGATATCAGGTCATTATAAATGTTGTACGCAACTTCAACTGTTTTGGCATCTGACATATTTACAACAACTATTACAGAAAGAAAAGGTGCCACTGTAATGGGCCAGATAATTCCTTTTTCATCATAACTACCCTCAATGATGGCCGCGACAACTCTACTTACGCCTATCCCATAGCAACCCATTACAACTGGTTTTTGGGTTCCATCCTTATCAGTAAAAACAACATTTAGTTTTTCAGAATAATCTGTCCCAAGTTTAAAGATATGACCTATTTCAAGTTCTGAACAATTTCCAGCCGCCACAAATTCTTCTGAAAATTTTCCGCCAATAACACCTGAATCTGCTGAGTGGATTGTGAATGAAAGACCACATCTTTTAAAAATTTTCATATAAGCTTGCTTCATCTTCAGATAGGATTGTTCTGATTCCTGGTCAGTTCTATCAAAACTGTAACAATCTTTCATAAGAAATTCTCTTGACCTGATAATACCAAATCTTGGTCTGATTTCATCTCTATATTTTGACTGGATCTGATATAACATCACAGGAAGGTTTTTCCAGCTCTTTACATATTTTCTGACAATATCAGAAACAACTTCTTCATGGGTAGGTCCGAGAAGCATTTCACGGTTATGCCGATCTTTAAAAACTATCATATCTCTTCCCATTTTTTCATATCTTTTTGATTCCTTCCACAATGATGCTGGTTGAAGGGCTGGCATCAAAATTTCAACAGCACCAGCGTGATTCATTTCTTCCCTTATAATATCCGAAACCTTTTGTAAGACTTTCAGCCCGAGTGGTAGAAATGAATAAATGCCTGAAACAAGTTTATCTATCATTCCTGCTTGGTGCATCAGTTTCTGACTTATTGTTTCAGCATCAGCTGGTGGTTCCCTAGATGTGAAAATAAAAGAATTGGTCCATTTCATTGTTTCTCCTTGGTTTCATGAAAAATTACAAAATATTATACATCATTGTTCAGTGATATCAATTTAATGTGATTTTTTTCTCAGTTGAGAAAGAAATTCTTTTGCAAGAATGTGGTCAGGATTTATTTCCAGTGTTATAGAGAGTTGTTTTTCTGCGTTTTCTATTTCACCTTTCTGCGCATATACACACGCAAGAAAAAAATGGCTATCAGGGTCATATGGTAAGATTTTTTCATAGTCCTTTGCAATTTTTTCCGCCAGTGTATTATTTTTCGTCTGAAGATTATATACAATATTAGCTTTGCTTAGTTTGGCGAATATTCTCCTGTACATATCTTCAAATGATGGACCTGGCCTCCAGCCAAAAATATATGCCCATAATCCTGCCAGAAAAAGAAGAGATAATGGTTTGATAAGTTTCTTGTTTCTTAATTCTTCCATTACATACCTTATCAAAAAGGCGGCAGTAACAGTCAGACATGCAACTGCCGGGAATCTATATCTGTCAGTTATAAAAAACAATATGACCCACATAATCTGAACTATTGTGAATGAAACAAAAAGAAAATTTTTCCTGTTTTTTGCAGCAAGTAAGATTCCAATAACACCCAGGGATGTTATAAACCCAAACTTCACAAAACCAAATTTTAATGCGGGTATGATGTCTCTTGCAATGTAAATGCTGAGATTTTGAGGCCATTCATAACTGTTGAAAAACAGGATAAACTTTCGGAACAACAATATCCAGAAATCAAGTTGTGTAGGATGCAGAAGGTTTCCCTGGGGATAAAAGAAAAGGCCGGTTGAATCAGAACTGTTTCCAATCTGCCAGTTTACGGGTCCATTGGTACATATCAGCACAAGTTTTCCGCTCACCGCAAAATTTCTTAAAGTCACAGGTAAAATTATCATCGCACAGCCCATACCACCCAGGAGTAGAACCTTGAATAGTTGAACTAGTCTTGTTTCTGAACTGCACGGAATGATGATTTCTTTATAAGGCCACAGCCACAGGCCGACAATTATAAATGGAACAAATGCAAGAATTGTTGGTTTTGCAAGTGCGGCAAATCCAAAAACGATACCACACAGAAACCATGCAACAAACTTTTTCTTTTCCAGAGCGATATAAAGAGTAAATATAAATAGAATATTCAGAAAAGTGATAAGACCGTCGCTCAGGATAGTCACTGAATACAGGATGATGGTTTGATAAAATGCATACAAAAAGGCAGCGATGATACCGGTCTCTTCGTCTTTAACTTTTTTCCCGAGTAAGTAGATGATGAATATTGTCAATGTATCCATTAGGGCTTGGAAAAATCCTGCAAAAAAAATACTTGAGCCTGATATTGTGTATAACAATGCAAGGAAATATGCGTATAATGGCGCCATGTAGAAGGCATCACCATCCACATAGACTGGATGTTTCATAATTGATTGTGCCCACGAATGAAATGTTTTCTGGTCATGTTTATCCATCAAAACCGGATTATAAAAAGGTGTGGAAGATAGCTGTATAAGTGTAAAAAGTCTTAGTAGAAATCCTAAAACCAATATTGTCGAGATTACAATTTTTCTTTTCATCTACTGGTGCGAATATAATCAACCGTATCCATTATGATTTTTTCTATTGAGGTTGAAGGGTAAAAACCAGTTAATTCTTTCAGTTTTGAAATATCAGGAACTCTTCTATTCATATCTTCAAAGCCATTTTTATATAATGTTTTTGGTTCCACAAACATGATTTCGGAGTTGCTGTTTGTGATTTTTTTTACCAGTTCAGCAAGCTTTAGAATGGAGATTTCTTCAGTACTGCCAACATTTATGATCTGGCGGTGTGCCCGGGATAAGGTATGAAGTTTCAGAAACGCATTTACGGCATCTTTAACATGCGTGAAACACCTTGTTTGACTTCCTGTTCCAAATATTGTTATAGGTTTATTTGACAGTGCCTGCGTGATAAACCTCGGAAGAACCATGCCGTATCTTTCTGTCTGTCTGGGACCCACAGTATTAAAGAGTCGTACGATTATGATGTTAAG
>JAOAAW010000202.1 GCA_026418655.1 bacterium
TTGAAAAGTCAGGCAATCTTATATACTGACAATCTCCTCGATTATCAAAAAGGAAAAGAACTTTTTGGTTTGTTAATAAAAAAATACAATCAAAAGGCCATGACAGTGCATCTTGCAAGATGTCTCATTAATCTTGGAGAAATTGATGAGGCAATTAATATTATCAGGGAATTTGTGACTGATAAAGACGCAGGAGAAAATGCAAAATTTCAATCTGCACAGTTATTACTTCAGGCGAATTTTTTTGATGAAGGAATAAAAATCCTTAAAGATATAAATGAGACAACCAAAAACAGATGGTTGCAGCAACAGATTAGCGATACTCTTAAGGAATTTCGTCAGTATCTGGAAGAAGATATTTCAATTGACACAATGGGAAGATTTGTGATTTTCAATTCAGCACGTAGAGAATATTACTTCACAAATTTTGTTTCCGTTGATGAAAATTCACCTTTACTTTTTCAAATCACCGAAAGTATCGAAATTGTTCCTTTTTCAAAAAAGAAGGAAAAGATTTCGTGTGTGATTGAATGTAATTCCCCTGAAGAAATTTCATTTACAGAGCCGTATACAATGATATTTAAGAAAAAAGGCTTCTATACAAGTTTGTTAAAAAGGACCATTTCATTCAGTTCTGACAGATGGAGAAGGATTGAAAAGATTTCGGTATTTTCGCCTTGGCAGGATATAAAAACTGACCAGATAAAAGTAATCAGAGATTATAAGGTTCAAGAGGATACAGCAATTTCAACGATTTCATTTAATAAATTGAAACCAGGGGTAAAAATAGAGGTTATTTTTTCACCGAGAGCAGGAAGGTTCGAATCAGTTTTGCCGGAATCCACAGGTCCTGGTCCAGCCGGTGCAATGGTTTTTATCCCATCAGACGAAAAATTTGAAATAAAAATCAAGTTTAAACCTATCGCCGACCTCCTTGCTTATTATCCGAAAGTTAAAATAATTTATGAAGAAAAAGAGAAAGAAATTCAAAACTTAAACGTTTCAAGAATTGTTCTAAATTCTGGGAGATTTGATTTCAATATCAGTTTTGACTCTGATATAACGGCACATTCCATTGTTAAAACAAGAGAGACAATCTATGAGATTGATGAGAAGATTGATTTTTAGCTTAATTTTTCCGGTCCTTTTTTCTGCATGGTCAGAAGTCCTTTTTGATTTTGAAGATGGTTCACAGAACTGGGAGAGTTTTTATCAGGAACAATCTCTGATTGTTTCAAACAATTTTGTTTCCAGCGGTATGCATTCACTTGCATTGACTCCTTCGGGTTCAAAGGAATCATGGATAAAGGTGGAGGGAGACTTTAATTGGCTGCCTTATGAAAAATTGATGTTTGATATTTACATCTTCTCAAAAACAAAAAATTATGTATCATTTGTCTGTTATATTAAGGATAAAAACTGGACATGGTTTCAGACATGTCTTTTCAGGCCGAATTTGAATGAGAAAACAAGGATCGTTGTTGATATTTCAGACACAGCAATGTGGCAACCATCGTCTGGGCTTGCGGCATGGGATTCTTACACAAAAAGGAATATCCGGGAATTTGGTATAAAATTTTTCTTTTTTCAACCATTTTCAGGGACTATTTATATTGACAATATTCAATTGATTCCATGCTCTGATGTTCAGCAAATTTTTCTTTTTAATTTCAGGACAAATACAGACATTGTTTCGCAATACGACAAATTTGAAGCAACTTTTGAAATTCCAGTTGTTTTTGATAATCCTTTTGACCCTGAACAGGTTGATATCACTGCGGAATTCTTGTCTCCTTCTGGTACGAAGAAAACTGTTCCTGCGTTTTTTTCACGGGATTACCTGAGAAAACTTGAAGAAGACGGAGAACAGTTGTATCCCTATGGTAAACATCAATGGGTAGTGAGATTTGCACCCGAAGAAATAGGGCAGTATGTCTACAGCATTCTCGTTAAATTTAACAATAAAATAGATAGGTTTGATTGTGGTACATTTGAATGTATTGCGGGTACAAATCCTGGTTTTATTCGCTGGGATAAGGATGATCCTGGTTGTTTATCTTTTTCAAATGGAGAATTTTTTTATCCAATTGGACATGTTATTCGTTCACCTGATGATGCCAGAACACCCTATAAATACGAGTTCCAAACCGATAAGGGCAGGGGTACTTTCGCCTATGATGAGTATTTCAGAAAGATGAAAGACAATCTGGAAAATTATATCAGAATGTGGATGGGTGCATGGTGGGTTGGAATAGAATGGACACCTGCATACGCCCAGCATTATGAAGGCACTGGAAGATATAGTCTGGAGAATTCATGGAAACTTGATTATGTACTTGATATCGCACGCCAAAATGGAATATATATTGTTCTGACACTTATTAACCATGGCCAGTTCAGTATCAGACCAGATGCTGAATGGTGGGATAATCCTTACAATGTTGTTAATGGAGGATTTTTGAACTCGCCGGATGAATTTTTTTATAGCGAAGAAGCAGAAAAATGGTTTTGCAAGAGGTTGAGATATATTGTGGCAAGATGGGGTTATTCCACACAGATTGCATTCTGGGAATTATGGAATGAGGTTGATTTAACCGGGTATTATGATTCACGTAATGTTAGGC
>JAOAAW010000208.1 GCA_026418655.1 bacterium
ACATCCTGAGAGCTGTAATAAGCTGCTTCATATTTGCAAGACAGGTTGTTCTCATTGCCTTTTCTCTTGCCTGAGACAGAACTGGAAGAAGTATTGCTCCAAGAATTCCAATGATTGCAATAACAACAAGCAATTCAATCAGTGTGAACCCATTTCTTTTCATATTCCCTCCTTTATCCTTTAACACTCAATCATGAAATTTAATGACACCCGACTGGGTATAAATCGGTCCGTGTGTCCAGCCTGCAGTATTACCATAGTTGTATTTTACCCAATCAATCCACTCAACATGGCCATCTGCAAAAAGAAAATTCAATCCACCATCAGTTGGATGACAGTAAGATGCTCCGAAACCAGCAGGATCATTCACATAAAAGTTACTTAAATTTGACCATGTTCCAATGCTGTTATAAGGTGTTTGTGTGACTGCTATAATCCTTCCGGCATCCTTCATTCTTTTGAAAATACCTGGCTTTCCCTGTCCACTGAGGTCTACCCATGACCACATTATACCAGGCGCTATTCCTCCAAGATGTTCATTGTAGGCATATGACTTTCCTGTTCTTGGATGTGTCTTTGGACACTGCAATACCTTGATTAATTTCGGTGCAAAGTAAGTAGAATCAGGATCATTGAAGTTGGGCACTCCATCATTATCCTCATCCATATAGAAAACAGACCTGCTACCCAGATATCCAAGATATGGTGCAAGCTCTGCCTCCCACTCACGACTATGATAATTGCCGGGATCGCTGTTGATATGAAAATGCGGGGCATTACCATCATAGTCATTGGCGTACATAAAGATTGCAAGACCTATCTGTTTCAGGTTCGCCTGGCAGGTTGCTGTCATTGCCTGCTGACGTGCCCTGTCAAGAATAGGAAGTAAAATCGCTGCAAGTATTGCAATGATTGCAATTACAACAAGTAGCTCAATCAGAGTAAAACCAGCTGATTTTTTCCTTCTCATTTTTGCACCTCCTTTCTCATTCTTTATGCCCTGCACTTTCCCTGAAAATAATTTCTCCTGTGAGAATCACAGGTGCTTCTATTTTTTCCCTCTGTATAACCTTAATTAACATGTATGCCAGCTGCTTTCCCATTTCATAATAGGAAAATTTCACTGTGGATAGTGGCGGATGACTGTATCTTGCAACAGGGAAATCACCAAAACCAAAAACCCAGATATCTTCAGGACAATTAAGGCCAAATTTTTTTATAGCATTAAGACATCCAACTGCCAGATAATCATCACCACAGATGATGGCAGTTGGTTTTTTTCTTTGAGCAAGAATTTCGCACGCCAATCTATAACCACTTTCACAGCAGTAATCTGCTGATTTTAAATTATTCTTGCTTATCTCTAAGTTTGACTCTTCCATTGCTTTTTTATAACCTTTCAGCCACAATTGGTTCGGAGTAAATTCTTCGGGTCCATTTATTACTCCTATATTTCTATGCCCAAAGAAAATCAGTTTTTTCGTTAACTCATATGAGATAGATTCCATGTCAATAGAAACACCGTTGATCCTTTCCGGCCTATTACCATGCACTACATAAGGAATATGTTTCTCAATTTCTTCAAGGTCAGTGTCAGGAATTTCAAGAACAATGTTTATCAAACCATCTATTTTTTGAGATGTAAAATATTGCTGGTACTTTTTTGATTGAATAAGCTCTGGAGTAATAAATACAGTTTTTAGACCATAATTTGTCCCAAGAAACACCTCACCTACACCCTGCATTATTGAAAATTGAACTGGATGTGTGGAATATTGTTCTCCATTCTGCCAGCATGTTAAACCAACGGTCAGTGTTTTTCTTTTATCTTCAGGTATCCTGTTTACAAATATGCCTCTTCCCCATTCTTTAATTAAAATTCCCTGTCTTGTGAGTTCATCGGTTGCCCTTCTTACAGTAATCAAAGAAACATCAAGAAGCTCTGCCAGGTTTCTTTCCGAAGGAATCTTATCACCCTTTTTATATGAACCAAAAACAATAAGCTCCTTTATTGTTTCAATAACCTGATAATACCGGGGCAGGACACTTGTTTTATCAATTTTGTTGATTTGTCCTTTTAGCATTTTAATTCTCCCATGGTAGTGATATACTGATTATAATCATATTATCAATTTTATTTTACCCACTATCTTTTGTATTTGTCAAGAGGTAGATGAAAAATAACGCAAGAAACCCTTATAGGATCTTAAGAATACTTTTTAGAATTGAAACCCTTTTTCTGTTATAATATTAAAAACCAGGAGAGGTGAGATAGAGAAACTAAAGAAAATCAGGAAAATTCTTGAGGAAAAAAAAGCCGGAGATATTGTAATACTTGATGTAAGCAAACTTACTTGGATTACTGACTATCTGATCATTGCTACAGGTGAAACCAGAATTCAAACCAGGGCAATAGCAGAGGCAATCATTGAAAAGTTTGAAAAACCACCATTTTCAATCGAAGGATTTGAAACAAGCTGGATACTTCTTGATTACGGTGATTTTGTTCTTCATATCTTTTTGCCTGAAGTGAGGCAGTTTTATAACCTTGAAAAACTATGGCTTGATGCTGAGAGGATTAATCCTTAAACAGTTCTCTCAGTTTCTCAATCTTCTCGGTATCTGATATTGGTTGATTGATAATGTCTTTTGCCTCCCCGATTTTTTTCTGATGGCACAAAACAAATACATTTATTGCCTCGGCAAGGGACTTGAAACTATCCTTTCTCCTGAGTTTTATCGGAACAAAAGGTTTACCTTCACTGACATCCCGCAATATCTTTTCAATCCTGAATACAGGTCCTACAACCCTGTGGAGATACAAAATTACAAGTATTCCTGCCACCACTATGAGCCCGGCAAAAACAAGAGCAAGCTTTTTCTGTAAAATAATATTAATCCTGTTAACCAGTTCAACCGTATCAAACGATGGAGATGATATTTCAATCTCACTCATGATAGTATTCAGAGTGAAATAATATGTAATGCTTCCAACAAGAAGTATTCCTAAACAAATAAACCAGGCAGTTAATCCAAAATATCCAATTTGAACAGGCTTGTTGACAATATATCTTTTTCTTCTTATCTTTGCCATTTTCCCCTCACTGAAAGTTCGGGTATGTCTTTGAGTTATATATTATGTCCCTGTCAAAACCCTTCCCGCCGCTTTTTTTGTCCCTGGCATAACTGGTTAGTACGAAATAGTCTGATGTAGGAAGATATGCCTTTGTTGCTGGATTCCCAACTGAAACAAGATAATAGTCATTGGGAGTGCTGGCAAGCCAGCATGAAAGAGTATTTGTTCCTGCGAGCAAACTTACTGGCTTTGTTATTATCTGAGGCCATGGACTATTTTTGAATTCTTTCTGTTCTATAATTACCGTACCATTCAGTCTAATCTCTCCTGAGGTTATACCATAATTTGTAAGAATTAAATATGCTGGACCAGCTGGTGCTATAAAGTCGTATGTATAAGTTCTTGGAGACCCTGTAAATCTTCCTATCTCTGGTGTTTGAATATATGTTTCAGGTGGAATATCTGTCATAGGAATTTGATAGAGATAAGGATGTCCCCAGGGATCAAGCGGTGTGTCATTATTAACCATATCTTTCATTTTTGTTGCGTAGGGACCATTCCAGTTTTTTTCCATTCCTGGTGGTGGGGTCTCATCAAAAATTGCTCCAAGTCTCACAGGATAATATCCTGTATCATCCTTCATGTTTTCAAGAGCCATTGCAAACTGGCTGATTTCTGTCTTTGCTTTTACAATCTTTGCCTTCTGATTTACAGCATAAACAAGCCTGAAACTGATTCCAGCAATTATTAAAAAGATAACAATGAAAATTATCAATTCAACAAGTGCAATACCTTTGCGTTTATTTTTTGTTCTCACAACAATATACTACCCTTTTCAATAATAAAAAGCAATATACCACTTAAATCTGGTAAATTTTTTCAAATTCTGATATACTTTATAGAAAATTTTCTTAAAGATCAGGAAAAACCAATGAAAGCAAAAAGGGTGATTTTTCGTGAATATGACATAAGGGGACTGGTTGACAGCCAGATTACGACTGACTTTGCCTATAATCTTGGCAGGGCTTTCGGTTCTTATGTAAAAAATTCAGGATTCAAAACAGCCCTTGTTGCCTGCGATAATAGAAAAAGCTCGCCAGATTTGAAAAGCTCCCTTATCGAAGGTGTTATCAGCTGTGGCATTGATGTTTTCGATGCAGGAATGGTTCCAACACCTGTCGCTTATTTTGGACAAAAACATTACAATCTTGATGCATGCACAATCGTAACAGCAAGTCATAATCCACCACAATTCAATGGGTTCAAACTTGTTGCTGGAGAACACGGGCTTTATGGGGAGGAAATACAGCGGATAGCAGACATCTATGAAAGTGAAAATTTCACTTCAGGAAAAGGGAGCGTAAAAGAAATAAATGTTGAGCAGGACTACATTGATTTTATGAAAAAAAGATTTCAGTTTAAATCAAAAATGAAAATTGGAATTGACACTGGCAATGGCACAGCAGGTCCTTTTGTGAAGAAACTTTTCACTGCTCTGAATATTAATTTTGAAGGACTGTATCTTGACAGTGATAATAATTTCCCGCATCACCTGCCTGACCCTGTGGTACCTGAAAATCTTGTTGACCTGATTAAACTGGTGAAAGAAAAACAGCTTGACGCTGGCTTTGGCCTTGATGGAGACGGAGACAGAATTGGTGTGATTGGAAGCGATGGAAGTATTCTATGGGGAGACCAGCTTCTTATCATCTTCGGTCTTGATATTTTAAAAAGAAAGCCAGGAGCCACTGTCGTATTTGATGTAAAATGTACCCTTGCCCTTGAACAGGAAATAAAAAATGCAGGCGGAAAACCGATTATGTGGAAAACAGGACATTCTCTGATAAAAGCAAAACTGATGGAAGAAAAAGCAGCCCTTGGTGGAGAACTTTCAGGTCATATCTATTTTGCTGATGAGTATTTTGGTTTTGACGATGCAATTTATGCATGCCTACGATTGCTAAGAATTATGGACCAGACAGAAAAAAAACCTGAACAACTTCTTGAAGGTAAGAAAAGGTATTTTTCAAGTCCTGAAATAAGATTGGAAGTGGGTGAAGAAAAAAAATATAAAATCGTCGAGTCGCTCAAGAATTTTTACAGGGAAAGATACAGAATTTCAGAGATTGATGGGGTAAAGGTTTATTTTCCTGATGGCTGGGCATTGGCAAGGGTCTCAAACACTCAGCCAGCGATAGTGTTAAGAGTTGAAGGAACAACCGAAAAAGCGCTTGAAGAAATAAAGAAAGAATTTCTAACAAAAGTACAGGAGCAAATGAAATGAACTGGCAATCATTCTGGTTTACTTTTTCCACAATTTTTCTTGCAGAAATTGGTGATAAAACGCAACTTGTATGTTTTTCATTGAGTACAAAAAGTGCTTCCATTGTACCGGTCTTTCTTGGCGCTATGACTGCTTTTATCTTTACTACCCTGATTTCTTGTTTTCTTGGCAATTTTCTCGGCAAGGTTATGCCAGTAAAAATTATTCATTCATTGGCAGGATTGATTTTGATTGCAGCAGGGCTTTTTATCCTTGTGAAAGAACTTTGAAAGAGGAGAAAAATGAAATACATAGTCTGTCTGAAACAGGTACCTGATACAATGGATGTAAAGGTTGATCCTGTTACAAAACGCATTGTGAGGGAAGGGGTACCCAGTATCCTGAATCCTTATGATTATTATGCCCTTGAAGAAGGTTTGCGTCTGAAAGAGAGATTTGGTGGTACTACAGTTGCAATAACAATGGGACCACCACAGGCAGAAGCAGTATTGAAAGAAGCAATATCACTTGGTGCAGATGAAGCGTATTTATTAAGTGACAGGGCTTTTGCAGGAAGTGATACGCTTGCAACCTCTTACACCCTGGCGCAGGCAATAAGAAAAATTGGAGAATTTTCCATAATTTTGTGCGGAAGGGAAGCAATGGATGGCAGTACCGGTCAGGTAGGCCCTGAACTTGCTGAACATCTTGAAATACCGGTCATAACATATGTAAGCAAAATTATAAATGTCACAGAAAACGATATGGAATGTGTGCGACTTCTTGAAGACCACTATGAAACACTGAAATCTCCACTCCCTGCTGTTATCACTGTAATTAAAGAAATCAATGAACCAAGATTACCTTCGCTCAAAGGGATGTTAAGGGCAAAAAAAACCCAGATACCTGTCTGGACAAAGCAGGATATCGGCGGAAATGACCTTCAATACGGCCAGGATGGCTCTCCCACAAAAGTAGTTGAAATATGGAGACCCGAGATAAAAAAAGAAGGAAAAATTATTAAAGGAGAACCTGATGAACTTGCAGAAGCAATTTATCAGGAACTTAAAAAGTTAGGAGCTGCATAAATGGAAATAATTGTCAACAAAGATAAATGTACTGGATGTAGAGTTTGTGTTGATGTATGTCCTGTTGGTGCAATAACCCTTGATAATGACGGTAAGGCGCAGATTGATGAAAGATGCAGCTTTTGCAGGCTGTGTGTAAAGGAATGTCCTGAAAATGCGATTGAGATAGTCGGAGAGGAAAAGAAAAAATCAGAAACAGACCTGAATCAGTATAAGGGTATATGGTTCTTTGCTGAACAAAAACATGGAAAACTTTCACATGTTTCTTTTGAACTCTGTGGCATTTCTTTGAAACTGGCTGAAACATTGAAGGAAGAGGTTTGCGGGGTTATTTTTGGTTCAAAATGCGATGAAATGGCTCAAGAACTTTTCAACCGTGGGGCAAACAAAGTATATGTTGTTGAAGATGAAAGTCTGGACGAATTCAGACAGGATATTTATGTATGCTTGATGACTGAATTGATAAAAAAATACAAACCGAATATTGTTCTTGCCTCTGCAACAATGATCGGAAGAAGTTTTATTCCACAGACAGCGGCAAGATTGAAAACAGGCCTTACTGCTGATTGCACAGATTTAGCAATAGATCCAGATACAAAACTTTTGCAACAGATACGACCAACCTATGGCGGAAATCTGATGGCAAAAATTGTATGTGAGAACCACAGACCCCAGATGGCTACAATAAGACCAAAGGCAGTTGAAGAAGCAAAACCCACTGGAAACAATAGCGGAATTATTGTGAAAGATAATTTTGCAAGTTTCAATGCAACATGCAGGGTTGATCTTATTTCAAAAGAAGCAGTTGAACAAACAATAGACCTTCAGGAAGCAGAAATAATTGTGTCCGGTGGAAGGGGACTGGGTGATGGCAAAAATTTTGAAATGATAAGAAAACTGGCAGAACTTATTGGTGGTGCTGTAGGAGCATCCCGCGCTGCAGTTGATTCTGGATGGATTCCATACCCTCATCAGGTTGGACAGACCGGAAAAACCGTTAAACCAAAAATATATATTGCCTGTGGAATATCAGGCGCAATTCAACACCTTGCAGGAATGTCCACATCTGACTATATCATTGCGATTAACAAAGACCCTGACGCTCCAATATTCAAGGTCGCAAATTTAGGCATTGTCGGAGATATCTTTGAGGTAATACCAAAACTGATTCAAAAACTTGAATCAAAAAGATAATTTACCAATCAGAGAAAATTCCGTATCTGAAGGTCATTGCATCAGGGTTGTATTTTGAAAACCAGGCAACATGGCCATCAGCAAACAAAATGTTTAATCCACCAGCATGATGGGGTTTCCAGTGATCCACATCTGCCTGCCATCCTAAACAATTCTGGGTGTAGTCGTCCTTATCACAGTCAGGTTCAGGAAACTTATAATTGCTGTCTCCTGCGAGAACAAATGCTGAAGGGAATCTGATCCTTTTCCTGTTTGTTGCTGCAAGGTTAAATCCTGCGTCAACATAGGCGGCTCGCGCACTCAAAAAATAATGATATTCGGAAACATTCCTTGGAAACGATGGACATTTATACACATCCTTATTTTTTATGTATGGGTACAATTGCTCCATCCATCCAGGTGGTCTTTCACCCCAATCAATTGTTCCCCTGCAAAAAGGATAAAACTCGTTGTTATCATCGGCATACATTTCAAGCGCAAGTCCAATCTGTTTAAGATGATTTGTGCATACGCTCCTTCTTGCATTTTCTCTTGCCCTTGAAAGTGCCGGAAGTATCATTGCGGCAAGAATCGCGATAATTGCGATCACCACGAGCAACTCAATAAGGGTAAATCCATTTCCTTTCATAAAAACTCCTTTTAGCAGAAAGATTTTATATTTTGACAGATAAGGTATGATAATTGGTTTAGCCAAACCTATGTAATTTTTTCTTCCGTCCAGCAATGAAGACAGAGATTGTCCTGTGGTAAGCCAATTGCCCTAACAAAATCTTCCACTGTGTTGTATTTAAGAGTATCTGCGCCAATTTTTTCAGCGATCTGACTGATTGAATATTTTTTTGCTGCTAGCTCCTCGTAAGATCTCGTGGAGATATCATACATACACGGTGCCATCAGTGGTGGACACCCTACCCTTACATGAACCTCTTCTGCACCAAATGCCTTGAGTTCAAGAACCTTGTTTCTGATCTGCGTACCCCTGACAATTGAGTCATCGCACAGTATTATCCTTTTTCCCCTTATGCTTTCTTCAATCACAGATAATTTAATCCTGGCTTCTCTATCTCTTTCTTCCTGGGTCAAGGGAAGATAACTTCTGCTGGCAAATCTATCAATAAGAAAGACCTCGTCATAAGGGATACCGGATTCTCTGTGATAACCAAGGGCATATCCGATACCAGAAAAAGGAATTGCAGCAACAATATCTGCATCAACACTATCATTGCGTGCTAAACTGGCACCTAAATTTTTTCTTGCCTTTACAACAGGTATACCTTCAATAATAGAATCCATTGAAGCAATATAGCCCCATTCAAAAGCACAATAAGCAATGCGATTGCCTTTGATCCATGCTTTTGTTTCAGGTCCATTTTCCCCGATGAAGATTATCTCCCCTGGCTTCACATCCCTTACAATTTTTATTCCGAACATACTGAATGGTCTTGATTCAGATGAAACAACATATTCCCTCTCACCTTTTCCAATGATAAGCGGCTTAAAACCGTGTTTATCCCTTGCTGCAAAGATTCCTTTTTCAGTTAGAATCAATATTGTGTATGACCCTTTTACAATTTCAGATAATTTCCCAAGTCCTTCAACAAAATCTTTACCCTGTACCACAAGTTTTGCAAGCAATTCTATCTGAGTATGATTTGAAAATGAATGTCCCTTGTTTTTCAGGTCATCGAAAAGTTCTTCTGCATTGAGTATGTTTCCGCTGAAAGCAATAACGAAAACTCCTAATTTTGATTCAATCAGAAGTGGCTGGCGTTCTTTCAAACTCACATGTCCTATTCCCACATTCCCTGAAAGATTTCGCAGCTCTTCTGGAGTAAATGTATGTCTGACAAAACCTTTATGTGTTGTAAGTTTTAATTCCTTATTAAAAGTTGCAATACCACAGTATTTCTGTCCTCTGTGTTGGAGCTTGAAAATACCATGGTATAGATGATTGACACAATCCTTATTAGAATATATTCCGTAAAGCCCGCAATTTTCTCCTGTAAACATTTTTTTCTCCATCGATTTTTATTAAACTTAGTAAGCATTCTCTGGTTTCCGGTTTATTTTACCGGATAGGTACCATTTCAATCAAAAATTTTGTCTCAGTGCTTTTTGTTGTAATCTTCAAGAATTGAATGTCAATGGTGTCATCCGAAAGTGTATAAAGATTCCTGAACGCACCAGGAGAAACTGAAAATTTCTCTGGTTTCAGAATATTGATTGCTATTTTCCCATTTTTCCCTTTTATAATAAAATGTGATCTATCAAGTTTTTTGCATTCTCCATTGTATTGCAGGCGTGTTTCAATGTTCCTTTCTTTGTCAGTCTGAACTAAATCCTCCAACAGAAGTGTCCCATATTTTTGTTTTTTTGAAAATTTCAATGTACGGACGATTTTCCGGACAAGACCCTGCGGATAAGCATCTGTCATATCTATTGAAATAATATCCTGCGAAATGCTGTGGCTTGCTTCAATAATTTTACCTGAATACTCTTTTCCGATACCCTGACTTTTGCCGTCGATGAAAATCAAACTGTGCCCTTCAGCGCTACAAAATGGACTCTCATACCGCTTTGCACTGAAATAGTCCTTTGAGTATTGACCGGCTCCACGGTCACAAAGAAAATCTTCACCGAAGACATGAAAAATAAACTGCCCAACATCAACCTGATTGTGTGGTTCTCCGTTATTTCCTGCTTTCACAGCAAGAACAGGACCATTCTTATCATTCCAGCCTTTCCTTGTGATAACCCAGTCTATGTCCTTAAAATGGATAAAGGTTCTTTCTGGAATTTCTGGCCTGGGAATTTTTATTTCTCGCAAAGCAATAATGTCTTCAAAATCTCTTAAATCTATGTGTTTCAAAAGCCAGGCGATTTGTTTTCCCAGCTTTGTATGTTTTGCCAGAAGAAAAATTGTTTCTCTGTTAAGTTGTGTCCGGGAATAAGCATCTCCGAAGTTTACAAAACTACCTGGTGGTAGGAAACAATGTAAAGGGAAAAAGCCTGCAAGTTGTAACTTTGGGTGGTCAAAAAGATTTATTTTCCCATCAGTTGCTCTGTAAAGGGCATCAGCAAATCTCACCGCATGTGTAACTCCATAGTTCCAGTAAGAAATCCCTTCAACCCAGCCACCGTCTGAATCAAAATTATCAAAATACCTTCTTATTGCATCAATGCAATGGTTGACAATTTTCTCAAAATAAATGCCATCTCTACCTGCAAGAAAAGCAGCAATCCCTATATTACCACAACATACAGCACACCAGTTTGAATAATATGCCTTTGACCACCAGTAATCCTCGGGATGTTGATAAAAAGGTACAAAAATTCTTCTTTCAAGCTCATATCGTATTCTTGATTTTATGTTTTCTTCTAACCTATCTTCAAGCAAAACAAGTATTTCAGCAAGCTTTGCTGCTGTTTGTGAAGCCCCGAGGTCTATATAAGTATGTTGAAAATGAACCTTTTCTGGTAGATGTGCTGGCATAGACCACAATGGCTCATTACAGATATCCCAGATGTAATCCTGAAGTTTCAATAAATACTTCTGCTCTCCAGTAAGATAAGATGCCATCGCAAGAAAAACAAGATTTTTTCTTTTTTCATGGTATGGTTTTTGATACTCTGCCCTTTTGCCCGTTATGTGAAATAATCTGAACAAGGAATAATGTGTATCAGGCACTTGATTTTTTAAAATTTTCTCTGCTTCTTCAATTACCTTTTTTGAAATTGATTTTCTCAATTCATTCTTTTTCAAAACAATCTCTTTTGGCGAAATACTAAAATCAAAATCCTTCATTGTGCACCACCTGATAAAGAGCAATAATATTTTCAAGTTTTGTGCTATTATCAAGTTCAGTCGTTGAGCCTATAAAATAACCGGGTCCGGCTTCTTTGATGGCATTCCTGCACACTTCTTTCACTCTTTCGGTATCTCCGAACGCAAGCAGCTGACTCATATCAATGCCGCCTGCAAGAAAAATTCTATTTCCATATTTCTGTTTCATCTCTTTGATACTCATTCCAGCGACTGTCTCAATAGGATTGAGTCCATCAATTCCTGCATCAATCAGATCATCCATCACGTCCATTAAATAACCGTCGGAATGGAAAAGACACTTAAAACCATGCTCGTGCCAGGCATCATTGAGCTTTTTTAACCTCGGGAAGAATTCCTTTCTTAAAAATGCAGGGCTGTGTAAAAGACGGTTCTTGCAGGCAATATCCCCATAAGTCAAAACACAGGGTGATAGTCTTTTGTCCGCAATCGCATGACAGATGATAACATTCATTTTTGTGTATTCTTCAAGGAATTCTGAAACAAGTCCCGGTTGATCTGCATAGACAAAAGTGAAAAGTTCGAAACCAAGACGAACCCTGACATCGTCGAGACCTGTGCCATGTTGAGCAAAAAGTTTCACTGTGTCGCCAATCAAGGATTGTGTTTTCAAAAAATTTTCATGATAACTTTTTCTGTATTCTGAAGGATGGCTATTGATTTGCTGTGTAAAATCGTTTATTTTCTGAATCCATTTTTTCAAAAATTCTGCTGCTCCTTTTTCATCAGAAAATGGTTTTTTCTTTATCCACGAAGTTTTTTCAACAGGTGAAGAATGATGAATAAAACCATATTCATCTTCAAAGTCCTCTTCAACCAAAGGTCCAAAGCCAACACTTCTTGTCATATCAAGAAGTGTGTTAACTGCCTTTCCCACAATTTTGAGAAGTTTTTCTTCTGTATCAGGATCTTTTGAAAGAGGTGGCAGTTTTTCACCGCTGAAATATTCAAAAGCAGCATCGCATCTGAGCAGATCATATATTGGAACTCTATCTGTATCCTGAAAATTCATTGTTCTTTCGACTCTTTCCCTTTTTGTCATTTTGTCCATTCTCAAAATCCTTTATCGTATTACAAGGTGGAAAATTTAAAAATATAGCATGAGCACATCAACTGTTTTCAGAGGTAATTTAACCTGTATCTTATTATCTGATTTTTCCCAATTCAAAGTACCGTTTTCAATTGATGTCACCTTCCTGGTGTTTCCCGCATCATTGATGGTTACTGTTATTTCTTTTTTAGGTTCTCCGGACCAGTTGAGAAGGGTTATTGCAATCCCTTTTTCAGATTTAAGATAACAACCCTCAATCAAGGACTCAGATATTTCCACATACTTTGGAGTGCCTGCAATTTTTGCAGGCATTGTTACCATTTTTCTTGCTGGTTCCGACCATCCTTCAGGAAGTTTTCTATAATCAGACCTGTCAGCTGTTAAGTGATATGTAATTCCTGGCCAGAATCCATAATAAAAAATCCTGCCTTTATTGTAAGGTGTTTCAACAAGCACCGGTGAACCATCTTCAAAAACAGCAAGAGTTTTTGCTGTTGTCGGTGACAAAGGTACGACCTGAAATTTTGTGTAAAATTCTTCAACCTCAAACCGAGTATCTTTGACAATAATCTTCTTTTTCTTCAATTTATCAATGTCATAAGGGTGTGTCTGTGGCATTCTTTCAACAGATGGCTGTTTAATGCCAGTAATTCCTGTCAGAACCGTTAGAGGTTCATCGTATTCGTCGGCAGCACATGCACCAGGCATCATTACTATTGTACCACCGTCTCGGACCCATTCCAGGATATTTTTCTGCGCTTTAGCTGAAAGATTTGGTGCAGTAACATACAGCACCGAATATGTAATTTTCTTCAAAATACCATCCTCGATATCAAAATCATCAATGAAATCAACAGGATAATTTTCATGAATCAATGCTTCATGAAGTCCATAAAGCTCCCACATGTATGACTTCATTGTTGAGTCCTTGTCCCAGACCTGACTTGCCTGCGGTAAAAGTATCGCAACCGTACCATCTTTTGGTCTTCCAGGAGCGATAAGTTCTTCACTTTTGCCAACCAGTTTTATTCCTTCTGCAAGAGATTGATAAACCTGTTCTCTCTCTGACCAACCGTCTGCAAAAGCAAGACCCGGTCCGAATATGTAAGGATCAATTGCTTTTGCGCCATGCCCGATGAGAGCCATAATTTTATATTTACCACCATCTGGGACTATGCTTCCTGTAGTATGACCGACAATATATCCACCATATTCAATACCACCTTCTCTTGCAGCACAACGTAGTAAATCTCCATACATTGACCAGTTCTGAGCAGAACTATCTCCAAACCAATCCTCTGTCCAGATACAGGAAACTGCCCTTTTCCTTCCAAGATCAAACCAGTCAGGAAGTCCCATACCTGCATCAGGCCCTGCATCCCAGTTATTTGCAATTTTTACACCTGGAGAAGGTCTGAAAAAGTATCCGGGCCAGTTATTGAGATTTGTGGTTGTTAAGATATTTTGATTATATGCACGTTGAAAAGCTCTTGTGGCTGCTGCAAACGCTTTGCTCAGGGATTCTGTAAAAAATCTTGTTGTCCAGAAAAAGAGCCGTTTATCAGCAAGTGTTATTGGTTCACTGAGTTTCATCGGTTCAATTTCTTCCCAGGACTTTTTCCCAAAAGTTTGCGGAGTAAAACCTTTTGACTTTAAATAATCTCTGAACACTTTTAATCGTGAAATATCTTTTTTCACATCATCTATCTGATGCGGATAATACCATCCCGGCTCATCCGCAATATGAAACAAAACCATTTCTTCGTTTTTCTGCCCCATATTTGAGAATGACTTTTTAATCTCGGCAAGCCAGTTATCAAGATATTCGTTTGTAACCATAGAGGTATTATAATCAAAGTAAGAAGGTGGATTATAAACTGCACCACGAAATCTATTGAAACCATACTGCGCTGCTTTTTTTCTTATGTCTTCTGGTTTGATATTTCCCCAGTGCCAGATTTGAATTGTGTTGTGTCCCAACATTGAAAGAATGTTAAGTCCATCTTCAAGTGTCTCAGGCGTACCATCTAAACTGATGAGACCATTGGCAATAATAATTTCTTTTGGCCTTTCTTCTGGTTTCAGAGCATACTTTTTCGCAAAAGAAAGGTATTCTTTAAACTTATCAATGCTTGACTGTATCATCGAGGTTAGTTTTTCTGGTTCATCAAGTCCATATTTTGGAACAAAGAGACTTATTGAGTTTCCTGCTGTGATAATATTGAAACTCTTGAGATTTTCAATCTTTGAGCCAGTTGCCTTTCTGAAATCAAACTGTATATCTGCTTTTTTGACAGTTGCTCCGGTTAGTCCACATATTATTCCTGCAAGCCCGGTCCCGTCTCTTAATTGAGTATCAAGATTTATCCAGTCTGATGAAACTCCTGGAGTGAGAAAACCAGCATTTATTGTACCTTTATCTGCAGCAATTGTTATAGAAACCCCACCAAGCGGTTTACCATTTCTATCAATAGGAACTGTCTCAAGAATCATTGGATATGTCCCAAGAAGAATAACATTACTTTCTGGCACGATTTGAATTTGTGACTTTCCATGTCCTGCTGTCTCCCATACTGCTGGCTCGCCTGTCAAAAATCCATCTTTATCAAGAGCCCATTCAAAAACCGCTGGGATTCCCCAACCAACTTCATAAAGTTTCTGCCCATCAGAAGAAATTTGAATATCCCAAGGACTGTTGGTTTTACTTCTTGTGGGGAAAAACTTTGGCGTACCAACAGGATTTCCGTTTGCATCGAGATCATAAACCATTATACCTGCTTCATCTTTTTGTGGATTTTCAAGCATTCCACATAGATAAAGCTTTGACTTTTTAACATTCAGTGCCATACCGTAAAGACATGTTCTCTTATTTTCTGAAGTAAAACCATCAAAATATCTTTTTGGTGTCTCAGAAACAAGTTTTCCATTTTTGTCCAGATCCCAGACAGTAAGATTTTCATTCTTATTATACTGACTCGCTACATAAAGTTTCCCTTTCACAGAATCAACAATGGCTGCGATATCATAAGTAAAACTAGGAACTCTGCAGAAAATCTGGGATTGTGGTTCTTCTTTTTGGATAGAACCTATTACATAAAGGATTTTCGCGTGTAGATTAAATGCAAGAAGCTTTACAGGTCGCACGCCTGATTGAAGATTTTCTCCTTCTGAAGCAGGAATTCCTGTATTATCAATTTTTCTAATCGCAATAGTTCCATCTTTTCTCGCAGCATAAAGAATCCCTGAAGTTTCATCTATTGCCAGTGGTCCCTGTAATTCAGAACACGGAACAGAAACAACCTTTTCGCCCCATCCAGGTTGATACACATAAATATTGTTATCTCCTGATGCATAAAGTTTGTTGAATCTGGATGAATATACAAATTTCAGGTATTTTTGTTCTGATCCTATTTTTATTGTTTTGAATGCCGGTGGCAAAGGGGTTTCAGATTCAATTGCCTTCAATGTAACCTTCATCTCAACACCTGAAATTTTATTTCCCAGAAAACCCCAGCCAAGATGCGATGTTGCCAGAGTAATGGATGGTGTACCGCTTATGCATTGTGCTTTTTCCCTCAGTAATTTCTCTGTTTCTCTTGTAACTTTTATTGATTTCCCATCCGGTGTAATTTCAATTTCCTTCAATGATAACCCTTCAATAACAAAGTTTCCATTAATTACATCATTAAAACCTGTCGAGCTGGCTACAATTACTCTATCAGAAATATCTGACAGACCTATCGCTTGAACAGGAAAATTATCAACCACTATCGGGCTGCCCTGCACTTCTCCTGACCTATCAAGCAAGAAGTAAGAAAGATTATTGTTAGGACCTTTGAAAAATACAGCTTTTTCAGTTGCAACACATAACATGTATTCTTGAGGTCCATTTGCAACGGAATAAGAACGTGGATTTGAAATACCACCGTTCGCATCTACATCACAAACCTGAAGAACCGAAGGATATGTACCAAGATAAACCTTTGTACCATCAGAATTGAAATTTATTGAATATTTTCCATGTCCTGGAACTGAATATGTAGTTGGTTTTGATGCAGGTATACCATTTGCATCAAGGTCAGTAACATAAACACCGTCCCCACCCCAGCCAACGATATAGAGTTTATTAAGTCTGGGATGTTTAGTAATTGCTGCTATATGTTTGTTTGGATTGCCACTATCAAATGCTAATGGTTTTCCAGTGGGTTCTCCATTTTGATCAAGATTATACATTACAAGCGACTTTGAAAAGTTTTCAAATCCCTTTACTCCGGCAACACTAACGCCAAGAAAAAGTTTATTGTATTTCCTGTCAAGATATAGAGCAGTAACAGAACTCCATCCTCCAGGTGGAAGCGGATCAGGCATCGGATCAGGATGATCAGTGTATCTTCTTGGTTTACCTGCAACTGTACCATCAGGATTCAGGTCATATACCCATAGGCCTTTTCTTTCAGGATCATATGAATAGGTTCCTGCATAAAGTTTTTTCTTTGCCGGGTCAGCCAGAACACAAAAAATAAAGGCACCACCGGTATCAGATGAGCGAAGAATATTATATTGAATTTTTGTTTCCTGCTTTTGGCCATAGGAGTTCCAAACGACAATCAATCCTAACAACAAACAAAAAACCATCCTTTTACACATCGTTACCCCTTTCAAAGTTTCTTAATGATTCCCAAAAGTTCTTTCACATTTTTCCCTGTAATTGCTTTCCCTTTCCACAGTTCTTCAGGTATATCTACGACAGGTTCATGCTCTAAAGATGAAATTCTACAGCTTCCATCCTTTAAAAAATCAATGAAAGCCCATGTCTCATAAAGAATAAAACCATTAAACTTTTTATTGCTGTAAACCTTCTCAAACTCATCAATAAGGTTTTCATTTGCCCAGACATACCTGTTAACACTCAACGGGATATTTTGTTCAAAACATTTTTTAATCATTTCCTGAGCTACCTGATCCTGACCGAAAATTCCTGAAAATGG
This sequence comes from bacterium, assembly GCA_026418655.1. Taxonomy (GTDB): domain Bacteria; phylum Ratteibacteria; class UBA8468; order B48-G9; family DTJG01; genus DTJG01. Next base: position 17,505 of record JAOAAW010000208.1, read on the forward strand.
CTTAGCAAATATCCTTAAAACTGCCTCATCCATTATTCCTTCATTAATCCATTTCTTCCATTCAAATTCAATGTTTGCAGGATATGCAAGTTTTCTACTGCCGGGCCTTTCAGAAACAGGTCTGAACCAATCAACATTGAGATTGACACGAACTTTTCTACCAGAATTTCTTATTAAAATACTTGCCTGCCTGAGAAATTCAGTGTAGGCATCTGTCCGTATTTTGGTAATTTGTTCGAGAATATTATAAGAATTTGAAATTTTCTGGACAACAGCTTCATTGAAGCCATAATCCTGAGGAGTATCCGTATGACAGGAGTGATTCTCCTCCCTGAATTCTATTCCATCAACCCCGGCATCAATCATTTCCTGAATACATGAAAGCCAGAACTCTTTCACTTCTGGCTCACTCTCACATAGTCCACCAGGAAGATACATATTTCTACCACGAGCAAAAGCAACAAATCCCTGGGCTTTTGACTGTCCCCTGATACGAAATCTTCTTGACCCCTCCATCCATTCCTCACCGGCTGCTGGATTGTTTGGCAGGTCCAGATATGTAAGCTCAGGTCCTCGTCCTGTATCAAAACATAATCCGCCTGTTCTAAAATCTTCCCATTCAGGAAACCAGATGGAGGTACCAGTTGCATAGACTCCAGGGATTTCTTTTCCATCCTTATTATAAGCCCTGCATAAAATATCCCAGGCATTTGCAAAATCTGGTTTTCCTGTTGAAAAATTTGTGGTAACAAGAATGTATTTGTCTGTTAGGTTCAATCCAGAAAGAGTAATAACCCTCACTGGTTCGCCTTTTTTTGTCAGTATATTGCCGTAGATGTCGTATACGTCTCTATCAGATATCTCCACAGATTCTTTGAAGTCAAAACTGATATTTTTCTTTTGATATCTGTAGTTCAGCTGACTTGTCCAGATTTCAAGATTTTCCTTTTTTATTCTTGTCGGAGAAGCATCCTTTTTTGTCAATTTTATTCTATCAATTACTTCAGTTTCTATACCCTGCCATAAATCATCTGTTCTTCTTTTTATCCTCAACTCAGGATGCTTCACAACAAAAGGATCAAGCCAGGAAAGAAAGCCACCAATTCTGTATAATCTACCCCATAATCTTGCCTGCGGTGAACCTTCAGGAAAATCTCCTGAAACACCGGTCTCATAAGGCTTGAAGTAGGCATATATTTCCATTCCGTATTTATGAGCATATTCTGTCGCCACCTTCAATGGATTTTCAAGAATATCCATAGTTTTTGCATAATAGCCATACTGGTTCATTTCATAGATAAGAGATGGATCATTTTCAATGCCTGGGGTCAAAAAACCACCATGTCCATCACCATAATAGCCCCATATCACCCTCTGTATTCCGTGCCGGGATAGAAGCTTCATGAAATTGTCTATGTGCTTTTTTTCAAGAACACAGGGTGCACTCAAAGCATCATCAGGAAAATCAACAAGCGCCTCAATCTTAAAATCTTTTCTCATTTTTAGTAATCCCCCTTATTTTGGAGAATAAAGAAAAAGTCTGGACGTAAGTCCTGCTGATTGCTGCGCTGCATTAAATCCAGTATGAACCCTGATTGCAACAATATTGTTACCTGGTTTTATTGCATCAGAAACATCCATATTTATTTCATTTGGTCTTTCATAAGCATCCCTGTAAGGACGATGTCCAATAAATTTACCATTAACCCAGACCCATGCTTCTGTTTCAACAGCAGGTGCATAGAGAAATATTTTTTTATTTCTCGCAGACGAAGGTACATTTACTTCCAACCTATACCATATTGCACCCATATAAGGATAACCCTGGCTATCACAATACCCCTGTCCATAAAATGGAACAGTTGTTAAAATCATCTTCCATTCCTTATCATTAAACTCAGGTAAATACCAACCCATGTATCTTCCATCATCCCTTGGGTCTAAAGAAAACCTTGCTCTCTCTGGAAGCACAGCAATCATCTCTCCAGTTTTTCCTGTTGTTAAATCAGCAAGCTTCTGGTAATAATTTTTCCTTGCCGCAGCACCCCAGTAATAATAACCAACATCATCCCCACCCCTTGCAGGATTCGGATCAAAATAAAATCTGCTTAATTTTGATGCCTCTGCCCTGACATCAAGCATCCTCTGAGCCTGTTTTGCTGCTTCCTGGAAATCTGCTCGCCACTCTGCTTTATGCATTTCCATGAAAGCCTTAAGTGCTTCAAGGGTGGCTCTATCAGCAGAAACATGTTCTTTATGAACCTTTTCTTTTGCAAGTGATTCTGCCTGTTTAACATATTTTTCAAGTTTTTCAATCAACTGGTCTGAATAAACATAGGGTAGAATTCTATCCTCATGTCCCAGCCAGGGCGTTTTTTCCATGGTCTCTTCAAGTTCTTCCCAGAACGCCTTTGCTGGTTGGGCTGCAGGTCCATACCAGTTTGTGAAAAACTCATCCATCAATGCCCTTGCATCCAGATTAACATCCCACATCATCCTTGCATAAAGGTATGTCGGAAAAATACCTGTTTCTAATCTTATTGTTCTTCCTTCATTTGAAAAGCCAATAACTCCCCATTTTTTATAAAGTGGCATATCATGCATATGTTTGCGAGCAAGTGGAATTGGTGCTCCACAACCAGCAAGCATATAGTACATGTAGTTGTACATGTAGACATTTTTATACATTGAAGCCCACTGCCGTATCATTTCAGCCTGTCTCTGTGTCTGCCATGATAATGGGTTGTCGTATGCATGAACTGTATCGCACCATATCGCAGCAAACATAATCCATATTTTCGGGTCAGGAGTAATTCCCTGTGGCGGAACATTTCTATTGGCATAGCCATTTGTTGTGATAATATGGTTAGGAAATTCTTTATATACCTCTTTTGCAACAGCCTGAACCCATTCCATCCATTCTTCTGTTGTACTCATATCTGACGGTACGCCTACCCTTCCACCTGTATCCGGAAAACCGATATTTCTCTTGAGTGTTCCAGGACTGTAATCCCTTGGATAGCCATCGTCAGCACCTATGCCATATGAAGTGATATCAGGATTTTTCCTGAAATACTCCTTGATTTTTTCTGCTGCATACTTTACTGATTTTTCACTTGTTAAGTTTGGCATTCCTGGATTTGGATTTCCCTTTTCATCCCTGCCAAATATTTCTGCATATTCTGGATTGTTTATTTCCTTTTCAGGCGGAAGGACACTTCTTACAGAACTGTCCCTGGGAAGAATCACAAAATCAAGTATTGGATTCATCATGTTTCTTATCTTCCATCTATATTCCTGAATCCTTAAATCATTCGCAAGAGGTCCCCACCAGTTTCTCATTTTGAAATCAGGTCTCTCAAGAATATTCATATTCGGAATTGTAATCGTATCCTTTTTAGGAACAAATTCTCCATATTCGCCGGGCATGTACCAGCGCACACCCAATCGATGAAGGAAATTAGCAACCGCATATTCAGTGCCATGGTAGTACGGCTCATCATTACCTGCAAGGAGGATTGTATTTCCCTGAGTTATAATTACGAAACCTTCTTCATCCCTTGTTGGGGTTAATCCTGAAGGAATCTTGTTATCCAATTTTTTCGTATATGCACTTTTCCCCACAAGAATTAGGTTTCCTGACACCTGCTGGTCATCACCCACAATCGGAAGTTTTGCACCTGTCATTTTTTCAATATATTGTTGCAAATCCTTTGCTGCTGCAGCAATCTTATTGGGTGCTGGTTGTGGATACCAGAATGTCTGTAAAGTGGGTTCAGTCGGAACTCCTATTGCATCTTTAGAAATAACAATAGTTGCCTTTGGAAGTCCTTTTTCTACAATCGTAATGTCAGCGAAACAAACCCCCGCAATAACCATTATTAATACCAGCCATTTCATAATACCCTCCTATTTTAGAAATACAGGATGGAAAAAACTCCATCCATAAAGTTTTGCCTTTTTCATCCAGAATCTGAAACGAATCGGTCCAAGCAATGGAAATTTCATTACAGTTTTTGGACCTGGACCAAATGTCACAGGAATATCAACATCATCAACAGGACCATTTATGATGTTAATTTCATCAAGATGGGCATCATTAATTTTTCTTCCATACACATCATCTACCTCCACCCTGATATACCCATCTTTTTCAATCTTTGCATTGATACAAAAACTACCAGAGCCTTCCCAGTTAATGGGACTGGTCAGCAGTTCTCCCTGAGTATCCCCTGCCTGGTAGAAAATCCATCTATCTCTTTTTAATGTTAGCAGGTATATTTCATTAGACTCAAGAAGTTGTTTTCTGTTCTTAATGCTTCCATTTATATCTGCAACCGCAACTTCATGATGTCCAAAAGGTGTATTACTTGAATAAAAATACATATAATCACCAACATCTATTGGCGGAGTTCCAAAAGGTACAGGAAGTTTTCCCCTGAATCCTTCTGGCCTGTTGTCTGCAATAAATGGCTCCCTCAATGCTTCTCTTTTCCAGTTTATCCCATCAGGACTGTGGATTAATTCATTGGTAAAAATTCCCTTCACAGCGTCATAAAACCATGTGAATGCGATGTAGCAATTGTTTCTTATAAACGGAGATATTCCCTGAAACTGTTTATTCCTTCCCCTTGCGCCTCGCATTCCTGGTTCATCAAAAATCTCAAGTCCAGGTGCATCAAGCTCATCAGTATCAAGAACAACTCTTGATACACTCCAGTGTATAAGATCTTCACTCTCACATCTTGCAATTTTCCTGTTTGCATGTCTATCCATTCCACAGTGTATCACAGGTCTCAAATAGCAGACATACTTTTTTATATTTTCATCATAAATCAGGATATTCTGTGTATCGGGCGAGCCTATAATGACAGGGCTCTCAGGCCAGATTGTCCATTCAATCCCATCATCACTGTCTGCAATACATATTCCTCCAATAACATCTATTGGAAAATCTACATACAATCCTGTAAATCTTTTTCTTGCACCAGGGTGTGGTGTAAGTTCAGCATCAAGAATACACATTCCTGCAGGTCCACCCCAGCCTGATAGATATCTACCATTTTTATCCTTCATCTTTGCATGCACAACAATGTTGGGATGCTGAGCATAAATCGGATCCTTTGCTATCCCCAGAGATGGCTTTTCCCAGGAAATACCATCATTGGAATATGCAAGAGCCATCGGAGTTTCACAACCAACAAGGTCTGTTTCAGGATTTCTTGTGATGAAAATTGTGTACCACATTCTCCACAGTCCATTTTTATCCCTTAAAACAGACCCTATCCCTTCACCCTGTGAGACAACAGGTTCCTTGACAGGGAATTCAGGTACCTCAAGTGCCCGCCTTAAATACAGTGTGTCTTCAACCAATCTTTCATCTATCAGTGCAAATGTCTGTTTTTCCATCTTATGCCTCCAGAATAAAAACAACTCTTTCAGGTTCAACTGTTATATCCACTGGAAATTTCTTTTTTATGGGTTTTTCAAATGCTTTGTAAATCAAACATTCTTTTGAATTTGTACAATGGAATTTTATTTCCTTTGCAGTTGCTGGCTCTGGCAACAGGTTTGCCAGTATCAAACTTTTTCTTTTATTCTTCATTGATTCAAAAAGGCTCCATCTGCAAAACGGGTTTTTATCAAAATCGCCAGCAATGTCTAACATATGCGCAGAGGTTTTGAAAATCCCATTAGAAGTATCAAGAAATGTCACCATGGAAACATAATAAAAAAGTTCTCTGCGTATTCTGTTAATCTCCCGAATATATTCCATGAGTTTCCTCATCGGTGGATAGTCCAGATCTCTATTGTAATTGCCAGGTCCTATCAAAATATTGCAACCATTGAGTACTGCAACATTTACCTTGTTGAAATCAAACGGCTGTTCCACCCCATTACAAAGTACCCTGTTAGGAAAAACCACCCTCATCGAATCCGGTTCTGTTCCCCACCATGAAACTTCTGAATAGCTCATCAATCTATCCCAGCTTCCTTCGTATGAGATACAGAAATCTGGATTTATGGATTTACACACAGCAAAAAGTTCTTCAAGAAAATCAAGCATACCCTGATGTAATGCCATGTCAGGATGTGTCCAGGAAAGTAATGGATT
>JAOAAW010000087.1 GCA_026418655.1 bacterium
GAACGTACTCTGCTGTTGGTCTTGCTCCAGTTCATGTTGCTTCATTGTATCTTGCAGAAGCAGGTGTATTTGCAGTTATGGGAGCAGTGGGTGGATACTTACTGGGACAAATGATTACGAAATTTCTGATAGTTACAGGTCTTCTGAAGGGTTTAATATTGAATTATTCTTCCCTCTCAGCAGTTTTTGCAACAATTGTTATCATTATCACAGTATTGCTTTCAACACTTTATCCAGCAAGAAAGGCATCTCAGATGGCAGTTCCAGATGTTACGAGACGCTGGATACTCCCAGAACCAAAAGGTGATATCTGGAAATTTGAATTCCCTTTTACAGTAAGTGAAATAGAGGTCATTGGACTTTCGACATTCTTGTCCGAATATTTAAATTCATATCAAGATGTCTCTTTGGGGAACTTCTATACAAGCGATACAAAGTTCAGTGTGGAGAAAAGTCCAACCGAAAAACATACCTACATTATAGAAACAAATATTGCCCTTGCGCCTTTTGATTTAGGTGTAACCCAAAAAGTAAAAATAATAATGTCCCCTTTGGGACAGTATAATTTTTACACGATAAATCTTGAAATTATAAGACAAAGTGGGGAATCCTCTGATTGGAAAAGATTGAATAGGAGATTTCTAGACGGAATACGTAAACAGTTTTTAATCTGGAGAACTGTAAGTATCGATGTAAAGAAGGATTTCGAAAAACAGGGTAAAATAATGCTCGGTTTATCTACAACATAAAGGGGAGGAAATGAACGACAAGAATATTCCGGACTTAAAACCTGATATGCTGGAAGAATTTCAAGAAGGTTTTGGAATCAAAGCTGTTATAGCAGCAATTTTCATTGGCTTCATAATGCTTCCCGGTGCCATCTATCTTGGATTGATAACGGGAAGCGGATTGGGCGGTGCCGCCCAGTGGGTAACTGTAATTCTTCTGGTGGAAATAGCCAAACGTTCATTTGTTCCACTAAAAAAGCAAGAAGTTTATATCCTGTACATCCTTGCAGGTGCTGTTGCCGGAGGCGGAACGATACTTGGAACAGCGGGCCTTACAATCCACGGTGGCGCTTTTGGAGAACTGATATGGAGACAGTATTTTGTTCAATCACATTACGCACATTCATTCGGTATAACAGATAAAATTCCTTCCTGGGTTGTTCCACCTCCGCATTCAGAAGCAATCTTTAAAAGAACCTTCTTTCATCATGAATGGATAAAACCAATTGTAATAATAGTCGTCTTCGCTTTTTTAATCAGGATAACTCAGTTTACACTTGGCTATGTGATTTTCAGAATTACAAGCGATAGAGAAAAACTTATGTTTCCTATGGCACCTGTCGCTTCAGAAGGAGCAACCGCACTTGCTGAAGTGTCTGGAAAAACAGAAAGCTGGAGATGGAGAATTTTCAGTATAAGTGCCATGATTGGGATAATATTTGGTGCTTTTTATGTTGTTATTCCTACTGTGACAGGTCTACTTATGTCGAAGCCATTCCAGTTGATACCAATACCATGGGTCGATTTTACAGCACAAATAGGAGCAAAGGCACCTGCGTCCATGTTTGGATTTTTGACGGATCTCGGAACAATACTGACTGGATTTGTTTTGCCGTTCTGGGTTGTTGTTGGTTCTTTAACCTCTTCTATTCTTGCTCAGTGTGTAACAAATCCGATTCTTTACCATGCAAAAATCATAAAAAATTGGCAACCAGGAATGAGTGTTGTACCCACATCAATCTCTGTTAGTATGGACTTCTGGATAAATGCGATCATTGGTAGTGGAATATGTGTCGGTCTTCTTGGTATCTGGAAAATGTTCACTGGTAGAAGGAAAAGGATACAAACCACAATAAAAGAAGAATTACCGAAGGGAAGGGGAGATTATCCAATTTCTGTTGCTCTTGGATTATGGGCACTTGCAACAATCTGTTTTATCATATTGACTCATATTCTCGTACCTGAGTTTCCAGTATTTATATTTATTCTTTTCGGTTTCGTTTTGACTCCATTTTTAAGCTATACAACAGCCAGAATGTATGGTATCACTGGTGTACCGACAGGTGTCTCTTTTCCGCTGGTCAGGGAAGCAAGTTTTATTTTCAGTGGATATAGAGGTGCTGCTATATGGTTTTCACCGATACCTTATTTTGATGTTGGCGGAATTGCCCAGGCGTTTAAACAACTCGAACTGACAAGAACCAAATTTACCAGTTACTATAAAGCAGAATTCACAGCACTTGTAATTATGCTTTTCTGCAGTTTTCTTTTCTGGTCAATTATATGGCACCTATCACCAATCCCATCAGCAACATATCCATACGTTCAGAAAATGTGGCCATTGAACGCAATAACTCAGAGCCTCTGGATCAGCAGTACGCTTGGAGAACCAGGGACGAGTTACATGATTAAGGCAATAAAGCCATTTTACTTTTTGTCATTTGCTGCAGGTGGAATAATACTAAATGCAATTCTTGTTATTTTTAAGGCTCCTGTAGCCTTCTTCTATGGTCTGGTCGGTGGGGTAGCTGCATGGCCTCATGCTACAATACCTCTTTTTTTTGGTGCAATGCTCGGAAGATTCTATTTTGCAAAAAAATTTGGTCCAGACACGTGGAGAAGATATACTCCGATAATTCTTGCGGGATATAGCTGCGGAGTCGGACTTATAGGAATGGTTTCAATAGCAGTTGCATTGATAGCAAAGACAATATATCAAATCATTTTTTAACCAGAGATATTCTGAAAATCCACAGCGCACCGATAAGAAAACAAATGATGCCATAGAGCTGTGTCGGATAAAATCCAAGTGTGCCAGGGATTAAATCACCTCTATATTGATCCATCCAGTATCTAAATGCTCCAAAAAAGATAAAATACCAGGCAGTCAATTCACCATCCTTCTGTTTGTCTCTGGAAAAAATAACAAGAAGAAAAAAGATAACAATATCACCTATGAAGTAATAGATTTGCGTCGGATAGACAGCCTTTTCAAGGAAAGGGAATTTGACAGCAAACCATCTATCAGTAGTTCTTCCATAACAACACCCATGAAAAAAACATCCAATCCTTCCAATTGCCTGACCTAATGGAACATATTTTGCAACCATATCTAACATTTTCAATGCATCTGCTCCGGTTTTTTTTGATGCGTATATCAACCCTGCAATTCCAAACAGTATCCCTCCTTGAATAGCAAGTCCTCCATTGCGAATCATGATAATCTCTAAAGGGTTGCGAATATAATAGTGAGAGTAGGAAAGAACATGAACCATCCTTGCGCCAATAATACCAGCAACCACAGTATAAAAAATAATTCTACCTGATACTTCATCTGAATAACCACTTTTTCTTGCTTCCCTTTGGAATAAAAAAGCCACCACCATTACTCCAAGTGCAACAAATACTCCATACCAGTATACAGTAAAATCACCTATCTTAAAACATACGGGATGCATCCGTTCGTCTCCAGTAGAAAATAATCAAACAGAAAACACCACAGACGATAAAAGTATCAGCAAGATTAAATACTGGCCAGATTCGAAAATCGATAAAGTCGATGACACCTCGAAATAGAATTCTATCTATCAGGTTACCAAGTATTCCACCGGAAATCAAGCCCAAGCAAAATAATGGAAAGGGGCGCAGTATCCACCGTTTTCTGTATACATATGTAAAAATAAACCCGAGAGCAAGGACTGAGGCAACAATTAATATTGGTAAGAAAATAGAATTATCAAGAAAACCGAAACAAATGCCAGTATTCTTTATATTTGTTATATAAAAAAATTTGAAGATTTTGATGCAGGAATTTCCAGGAATAATTGATATAATAATCTGCTTGGTAATTCTGTCGAGAATAAAAGCAATGGAGAATCCAGAATAAAAAAAAGTCAATTATCTATCCTTGTTGTCTTCCTTTTTCTTGTTCCTGAATTCTCTGGCACTTAATACAGAAATTTGCATAGGGGACTGCACGAAGTCTTGCTTTTGGAATAGGTTTTTTACAGGCTTCACATATTCCATATTTTTTTTCCTCAATTTTTTTCAATGATTCTTCAATTTTTTGAAGTAATTCCAACTCCGAGGAAGTAAGATTTAAATCTAAATCCTTTTCAAAGGCATCTGTCCCAAAATCTGCAATATGAGTTGGAACTCCCGCAGATTCTGAAATATTACCCCTTGATACCTGTTGTGTATGCTGTTCAAGATGAGAAATACTTGTTAATATCCTTTCCTTTTCCTTGAGAAGTGCGTCTCTGAACGCTTTCAATTCTTTCTGGTTCACAATACCCCCTTTTATATATCCACGATGACATCGGTTAAATAGTAGCCACCTCTCTTCTTAATCTTTAAATTGTGATATGTCACTGCTTTTATTTCTCTTTCCACACCGTCTATCTTATAGCCGATCATTTTGTATCGAAGTTTATTTTCTGGTGCAGAACGCTTTATTTTAATCAAAATTTTTGAAAAAATCAAATGTCTCTCAAGGGCTAAATAAAGTATTTCATTTAAAAAAGGCACAAGCAATCCTTCAATTGAGGTAGAAGAAATTTCTTTTTCCCAACTGAGCCTGACACCATCAAAAGATTTATGCGGTTTAAGAATATCATAAATAGCCCTTACTGCATTCTTAAAAAGTGAAGGCAATGTTTTGCCATATACTCTGAATGCAATATCAGCTGGATGTTCAATATATTTAAATTTCTTCTGTTTCCCGGACAATTGCGACATCTGCTATACGATCCCCTTGATTAAGATTTATAAGCTTAACTCCAAGGGTACTGCGACCAACCTTTCTGATTTCGTTTACAGGTAATCTGATAATCATTCCACCCATTGTCATTACGATAATTTCATCATCCTCTTTAACCATTTTTGTCTTTACAACATATCCAGTTTTACTGTTGACCTTCATATCTATAACACCTTTGCCACCCCTTTTCTGTCTTCTGTAGTATTTCACATATGTTCTCTTCCCGAAACCATTCGCGGACACAGTCAGTATTTCTTCTGCAGAACTTTCAGAAGTAAATACCTGACCGCAAACAACCTCATCCTTTGAACTCTTGAATCTTATTCCTATAACTCCCATTCCTGTCCTTCCTATCGGTTTTACTTCCTGTTCATTGAATCTTATACAGAATCCGTATTTTGTAAAAAGCATTATATCCTTGTTTCCGTCAGTAAATTTAACATCTATTAATCGGTCGTCGTCTTTTAGTGAAACTCCAATAATTCCACCCTGTCTCGGTCTGCTATAGGCAATAAGTGGTGTTTTCTTGACCATACCATTTCTGGTTAACATAAGAACAAATTGGCCGGAAGAAAAATTAGAAACTGGTATCACAGCAGCAATTTTTTCATCATTGTGAATTCTCAGAAGATTAACAAGAGGCTTACCCCTCGCTATGCGACTCGCTTCAGGAATAAGGTAGCCCTTTAACCAGTATACCCTTCCGTTTTCAGTAAAAATTAAAAGTTGATCAACAGTGGAACAAACAAAAATGTGTTTGACAAAATCATCTTCTTTTGTTCCTGCTCCAAGAATTCCACGTCCTCCCCGTCGTTGCCTGCGGTATGTCTCAAGCGGTAGCCTTTTGATATAACCATGAGCAGAAACTGTGACAACAATATCTTCTGGTCTTACAAGATCTTCATCACTCAGTTCTTCAATCGGTGCACCAACTTCAGTTCTTCTTTCATCAGCGTATTTGTTTTTAAGAGTTTTCAATTCACCCTCTATTATTGCATCCACCTTTTCTCTGCTTGCAAGAATTGCCTTCAATTCATCTATTTTTTTGCTCAGCTCTTTTAATTCATCTTCTATCTTATTTCTTTCCAGTTTTGTGAGTTTCCCCAGAGGTAATGCAAGAATGGCATCTGCCTGTTTCTGACTGAGATGAAACTGTTTCATAAGTCTATCTCGCGCTTCTTCAATACTGCCTGAGTTTCTTATAAGAGAAATAACCTTGTCTATATTGTCGACCGCAATTTTCAATCCCAGCAGAATATGATGTCGTTCTTCTGCCTTCTTTAAATCATAACGAGTCCGCCTGACAACTACATTTCTTCTGTGCTCAAGGAAAAGTTCAAGCATTTCTTTAAGCGTAAGGAGTTTTGGCTGTCTGTTGACAAGAGCAAGATTTATAATTCCATAGGTTGTTTGTAATTGGGTGTGTGAGTAAAGCTGATTTATGATTATATCCGTATTTTCACCTTTTCTAACTTCAAGTACTATTCTTATACCTTCCTTGCTTGATTCATCACGAACATGACTCACGCCGCCGATCTTTTTTTCCTCAATTAGTTTTGCAATATTTTCAACAAGGGATGCTTTATTAACCTCATAAGGAATTTCAGTTATTACAATATTATCATGATTCTTTGTTTCTTCTATTTCGACCCTCCCACGTATGGTAATAATACCCTTTCCAGTACTGTAGGCTTCAAAAATTCCCTGGGTACCACATATAATTCCGCCTGTAGGAAAATCTGGACCAACAATAAATTTCATAATATCCTCAACAGTACAATCCGGCTTTTTTATCATCATTATTAAAGCATCACAGACCTCGCCAAGATTGTGGGGTGGTATATTGGTTGCCATACCAACCGCAATGCCCGATGAACCATTTATTAATAGATTCGGAACTTTGCTTGGCAGAACCATTGGCTCACTAAGAGATTCATCAAAATTTGGCATAAATTCAACTGTGTCTTTCTCAATATCAGCAAGCATCTCCATTGCCAGGGGCCGCAATCGTGCCTCAGTATATCGCATTGCCGCGGGTGGGTCTCCATCTATAGAACCAAAATTTCCCTGTCCATCAACAAGTACATATCTTAGGGTAAAATCCTGCGCCATTCTTGCTAC